>CAMOMF010000161.1 GCA_946619625.1 uncultured Bacteroidales bacterium | reverse complement strand
GAACCAATTCTTCTTGTAGAATCTGAACGAAGTCCAAGAGGTTCTCGGGCTGACCGCCACCGATGTTGTATACCTTGTATGGAGGAACAGGAAGTCCGTCCTCCCCTTTGCAACGCTCGGGGGCACCTGCCATCACACGCACGATGCCTTCTACGATGTCGTCCACATACGTGAAGTCGCGGCGGCAGTTGCCGTAGTTGTAGATTTGGATAGTCTCGCCCTTCAGCAGTTTGTTGGTGAAACCGAAATACGCCATATCGGGACGCCCTGCAGGACCATAGACGGTGAAGAAGCGCAGACCCGTAGTGGGTATATCATAGAGTTTGGAGTAACAGTGCGCGAAGAGTTCGTTGGATTTCTTCGTAGCAGCGTAAAGCGAGACGGGGTTATCCACCCTGTCGTCGGTGCTGAAGGGCACTTTCTTGTTACCGCCATAGACGCTGGAAGAGGAAGCGTACACCAAATGCTCAACAGGATTGTGACGGCATGCTTCGAGGATATTGTAGAAACCAATCATGTTGCTCTGGATGTAGGCATCGGGATTCTCTATGGAATAACGAACGCCAGCCTGAGCCGCGAGATTGACTACGATGTCGAAATGATAGTCGGCGAAGAGGCGGTCAATGAGTGCCTTGTCGGCAAGGTCGCCTTTGATAAAATGATACCGGATAGCCGAGAACTGACGGCTGAGGGTGTCCAATTCGCCGAGACGATACTCTTTGAGCGAGACGTCGTAGTAACTATTGAGGTTGTCAAGTCCCACGATTGTTCCCTCTTTCATCTCGGTGAAGAGACGCTTAACAAGATTGGAGCCTATGAATCCGGCAGAGCCGGTAACGAGTATTGTTTTGTTGTTGAAATCAATTTTTTCCATACTTTTCTACTGCTTCATAATACGTGTCCAGGCTACCTATATCGAAACGTCCGGCAGACATGGGCCATGCGTGCATGGTGGTATGCTCGACCATGTAATGTGCGAGGTTGCCCGGGGCATCTTTGCCACAGCCGTTTTCTACGGAATGACGGACGAGGTCGAGGTCCTTTTGCAGGTAGATATAGAACGGCGGTACTGCCCAGTGGGTCTTGGGGTGCTCAGGTTTCTCCTCCATGTTGAGAACACGGTTGTTCTCATCGAGCACGACGACACCGGTGCGCTGCAGTTTCTCGATAGAAGGCTGTTCGTGGCACATAATGCAAGAAGTGCCCTTGGCATAGGCAAAGTCCACAAACTCGCGGAAAGAGAAGAACAGCAGGTTATCTGCCGCAACCACCAAAAGGTCGTCAGACGATTTACTATTTGACGATTTACTATTTGCCAATTGGTCAATTGCCAAGAGGAGGTCGCATACTGCACCGAGTCGGGTTTCGTTGGTTTCCGTTCCATCATCAATGATGGTGATGGGTTTAGCGTAGTGCTGTTCCCTACTCCACTGTTGGAAAATAGGTGCAAAGCGGTGATTGGTGACGATGATATGTTCGTCAATCTCGGGGATGGTATCTATGTCGTCCAACATGCGCCCAAGAATGGTGTTCTCACCAATCTTGAGAAGTGGCTTGGGGAAATTCTTGGTAAGTTCACCCAAGCGTGTGGCGTAGCCGGCTGCAATAACGATATTCTTCATTCTTCGCAAGTTGAGGTTATTCTACAAATCGGGCGCCATCATCGGACTTGCAGAAATAGACGCGGAAGGAGTTCTTGTACTGGGGGAACTTGGCGAGGTACTTCTCGGTGATCTGCTGCTCGATAGCCTCTTTCTTAGCCGGATCAACGAGTGCGATACATGCGCCCTTGAAGCCGGCACCCGAGAAACGTCCACCATAAATACCGTCGGTGGTAAGCATGGCTTCGTAGATAGCAATGAGTTCGGGTGAGCCGCACTCGTAGTTGTGAATAGAGGACTCGCAAGATGCTTTGGAGAGGGAGCCGAACCACTCGATGTTACCCGTTTCCCATGCGGTGATACCCTCGCGTACACGCCTGTGCTCACTATAGAAATGTTCTGCACGGCGTGCAAAACGCGGCGGCATGTTGTCGCGGTTGCGCTTGTACATCGACTCAGGTACATCGCGGAGGAAGGTCTTGTCGTGTGTGCGCAGCGGCACATTCTCGTACGCCTCGACAATCCACGCGGCAGTCTTGCACTCGGTGACGCGCAGGTTGTAGTCGGAAGACATGAGACTGCGGGTAAGACCTGAGAAAAATATGCCTAATTCGAAGTCGGGCATGTTGTCCGCCTTTGGGATGAGCCGATATTCGTTAGACTCGCAATCAAGCATGAGCAAGTGGTCTTTCTGCCCAAGCGCGATACAGGCTTGGTCGAGGAGACCATTGTTGAGTCCGATATATTCGCGTTCCGCCTCGGAGGCAATCTTCATGACCTCGAAAGGCGCGAGGGTGATGTTGTTCGCTTTGGCAAATGCCATGACATAAGCGATGAGAACGGCAGCGGAGCTGCTGAGTCCGCCAACAGGAAGCGAGCCTTTGATAACGCCACTGATACCGTTCTGCAGTTTGAAGCGTTTCTGCAGAGCGAACTTGGCACCACGCGCATAGTCACCCCAATCGCCTTGCTTGACAAGCGTAGGCATGGCGATGTCGAACTCGACGTGCCCGGAGAATGTTTCGCTATCAAGGATAACACGACTATCTTCGCGGACATCGAACCACAGGTCTACGCCCTTGTCGATGGCGAAACCGGTGACGAGTCCGTGCTGGTGGTCAACGTGTGCGCCAAGCGGGCAGACACGATATGGAGAAAAGATGTGGTGTTGCATAACTAATTTAGAGGTATGTTTCTAACAATTCGACTGCAGTGCCGGGGATGATTTGGTAGTCAGCGAGGTGAGAGGCGAGGAAACAGGAGTTTGCCTCAGTAAGAGTGATTGTTTGTCCCCCGGCTACGACTTGGCAGTTGCCCTTCAGGGCAGAAAGGATAACAAACGAGTTGCGCTCATTGCGATTGAGGTGAAGCGGCTGGGTCGCGCTGATATGATTGACCGTGAAGAAAGGCGTTGTCAGACAATTGGAGACGGAACCTTGATTCTGCCAAAGGGTTCGGTAGTTGTCGTACACGCGGTAGTCGAGTGCTTCTGCTGCCAGTTCGGTATGTAGTTGGCGCGGCTTGCCATCAAGTCCGGGGCGGTTGTAATCGTAGATACGATAAGTGATGTCGGATGTCTGCTGTATTTCAGCAAGCAGAATGCCGGCACCAATAGTATGTACGCGTCCGGCAGGGATGTAGAACACATCGCCCGGTTGCACTTGATGCTTGGCGAGCACTTCGGTGATTGTTCCGTCGTGTACTCGTTGTTTGAACTGCTCGGGGGTAATCGAGCGGCTGAAGCCTGAATAGAGGAAAGCACCCGGCTTGGCATCAAGCACGTACCACATCTCCGATTTGCCGAGACAATGATGCTTGCGGCTTGCCATCTCGTCGTTGGGATGAACCTGAACGCTTAAGTCCTGCCGCGAATCGATAAACTTGACGAGCAAGGGGAGCGGAAATCCAAGCGCCTCTTCCAAGGCAGTTCCGGCAAGAGGTCCGTTGGCTATAATCGAAGGGAAAGAGGGGTAAGTGGATACTTCCCAACTTTCGCCGATATGGTCTTGTAGAGGCAGTCCTTTCCATTCGGGGAGTCTGGTGCCTCCCCAGACCATGGTGCGGAGGTTTGGTTGGAGCAGTAAGGGTCTATCGATTAGCATACATCGATTCGTAGTACTTCTGGTAGTCACCGGAAGTTACGTTGTCCATCCACTCCTGATTATCCAGATACCAGCGGACCGTTTTCTCTATACCCTCCTCGAACTGAAGCGAAGGCTCCCATCCGAGTTCACGTTGCAATTTGGTGCTGTCGATAGCATAGCGGAGGTCATGTCCTGCACGGTCGGTGACGTAGGTGATGAGGTCGAGGTCAGCACCTTCGGGACGACCGAGGAGACGATCCACAGTATTGATGAGCACCTTGATGATATCGATATTCTTCCACTCGTTGAAGCCACCAATATTGTACGTCTCGGCAATCTTGCCATTATGGAAGATTGTGTCGATTGCACGGGCATGATCGACCACATAGAGCCAGTCGCGCACGTTCTCACCCTTGCCATAGACCGGAAGGGGCTTGCGGTGACGGATATTGTTGATAAAGAGCGGAATCAGTTTCTCGGGGAACTGGTAAGGTCCATAGTTGTTGGAGCAGTTGGTGATGTTGGCAGGGAACTTATAGGTATCCATATATGCCTTAACCAGCATGTCTGAGCTGGCCTTACTTGCTGAGTAGGGGCTGTGCGGATCGTAAGGTGTTGTCTCATAGAAGTAGGCGTTCGGGTCGTCATCCAGAGTTCCG
>CAMOMF010000160.1 GCA_946619625.1 uncultured Bacteroidales bacterium | reverse complement strand
TATTACAGCGTTCATTGTGCCCTAATATCATTAGGGCTACAGTCCGCAAGGACTGCTCCATACTCCTTGCTCTTTGTTCCTTGCTCTATATTACAGCGTTCATTGTGCCCTAATATCATTAGGGCTACAGTCCGCAAGGACTGCTCCATACTCCTTACTCTTTGTTCCTTGCTCCTATAAGCTTCCCTAAACAGGGAGGTTTGTAGGGGTCACTTTTACTCTTACCTCCTTCCCCTCCTCTCTTAAGAGAGAGCAGGGGTGAGGTTCTTCTCTCCCTATCCTACTTATTCTATGATGGAATAACTAAATTTTACCCCGCACGTAGTAATTATTTTTTACTATTTCCGGCTATTTTGTTTCAATACAAAAATCCTGCGTTACCAGCGCTAAAAAATCTTTTTTGATGCACAATTCTTTAAATATAATCCTTTTGTCCGGAGGTTCCGGCAAACGCCTTTGGCCGCTGTCCAACGATGTGCGGTCTAAGCAGTTTATTCCTATCTTCAAGCGTGAGGACGGCACCTATGAGTCAATGGTTCAACGTGTCTTCCGCCAGATTCATCAGGTCGCACCCAGGGCCATTGTAACCGTGGCAACCTCTAAGAGTCAAGTCTCTTCCATCCATAATCAGTTGGGAGATTCGGTCGGAATCAGCATTGAACCTTGCCGCCGTGACACCTTCCCCGCTATTGCTTTGGCTACAGCCTATTTGCACGATGTTCAGGGTGTGGGCGAAGATGAACCTGTAGTGGTTTGCCCTGTTGACCCTTTCGTGGAGGAAGATTATTTTGAGGCATTGAGCCGTCTCTCTGACTTAACACGCACAGGAACCGCCAACCTCACATTGATGGGCATTGAGCCTACTTATCCGAGCAGCAAGTACGGCTATATCATCCCCATGGACAAGGCGGAAGTGAGCAAGGTGCAGACCTTCAAAGAAAAGCCTTCCGAAAGTGTGGCTGCAGACTACATTGCGCAAGGTGCTCTTTGGAACGGAGGCGTTTTCGCATACAAACTGAAATACGTACTCGAACGTGCCAAGGAACTGATTGGTTTTGCTGATTACCAGCAACTCTTCAGCCGATTTGATGAATTGCAAAAAATCAGTTTCGACTACGCAGTGGTGGAGCACGAACCCGAAATCGCTGTCATGCGCTTTGCCGGTGTTTGGAAAGACCTGGGCACATGGAACACGCTCACAGAGGAGATGACCGAACCCACAATGGGTAACGTCATTCTTGGTCCCGGCTGCAAGGGCGTGAATGTCATTAACGAACTGAATGTGCCTGTGCTGTGCATGGGATTGCAAGATATGATAGTGGCTGCCTCTCCCGAAGGCATTCTGGTGACAGACAAAGAGTGTTCTGCGCAGATTAAACCCTTCGTGGATGGTATTGAGCAACAACTGATGTTCGCAGAGAAGTCATGGGGCAGTTACCGTGTGTTGGATGTGCAGCCGGATGGCATGACTGTGAAGGTGACTTTGAAAGCCGGTGCACAGATGAACTATCATAGTCACGAGCACCGCAACGAAGTGTGGACCGTTGTTTCCGGTGAGGGCGAGACGCTCATCGACGGCATGACGCAGCATGTCAGCCCCGGCGATGTCGTCACCATCATGTCCGGCTGCAAACACAGGGTGAAAGCTCTTACCGAACTCACGTTGGTGGAGGTGCAATTGGGCAAGGATATCTCGGTGAAGGATAAAATCAAGTTTTCTGAATGAAATCGTTTCTGCTCAGGCCCTCGGGCAAAGACTACATTTGGGGCGGAACTCGACTGAAGACCGAGTTTGGCAAGGATTTCCTGCCGGAAGACCCCCTCGCGGAGAGTTGGGAATGCTCTGTACATCCCGATGGTCCTTCGTACGTAGCGTCCGGCTCTGAGACAGGGAAGCCGCTTGTTGATATACTTGCAGACCACCCTGAATATCTGGGCTGTTCTTTGTCTTTGAAAGATTGTCAGGGCTTGCCAGTGCTGATTAAGTTCATCGACGCATGCAACGACCTCTCGGTACAAGTTCATCCCGATGACGGGTATGCCCATCGCGAGGAGAACGGCGAGGCGGGCAAGACCGAGATGTGGTATGTGGTGGATGCGGCGCCTGGGGCGCAGTTGGTGTTTGGACTGAACCGCGAGACATCACAAGAAGAACTCCGCCGCAGTCTGGAAGAAAACACATTAGAGCGCTACCTGCGTTTCGTGCCGGTGCATAAGGATGATGTCTTCTTCATTGCTGCAGGCACTATCCACGCCATTGGTCGAGGGGCTGTCATTGCAGAGATCCAGCAGAGTTCGAACCTCACATACCGACTCTATGACTACGGTCGTTTGGGTAAGGATGGCAAACCCCGTCCTTTGCATATCGATAAAGCCCTCGCTGTGGCAGACCTGTCGGGCAGCCAGAACCCGAGACAACCGATGCGTGTGCTGCGTTATAGTCCGGGTTTTGCCCGCGAATCACTCAGCAGTTGCCCCTATTTCCAGGTAGACCGTTGTCTTTTGAATGCCAACAACATCGCTTTGGGGTCTTTGCCCGAGTCGTTTCGTGTACTCTTGTGCATCTCCGGCAGTGGCGTGCTCCACGAGGGCGGTGAAACACTCTCGTTCCGAAAGGGGCAAACAGTGTTCATTCCCGCTATTGCGAAAGACTTATCCCTATCCGGCGAGGCCACGTTCCTGCTGGTAAGAGGCTGAA
Organism: uncultured Bacteroidales bacterium; assembly: GCA_946619625.1. Classification (GTDB taxonomy): domain Bacteria; phylum Bacteroidota; class Bacteroidia; order Bacteroidales; family Paludibacteraceae; genus Colicola. The sequence continues at coordinate 691 of CAMOMF010000160.1, read as the reverse complement.
AACTGAAAACGAAATTTTCTAATTCTCTAATTCTTGACTAAAATATAAATATTGAAGATAATGGTAACAAAAAAAGCATTAATCCCCGGCGTCACCGGTCAAGACGGTTCCTACCTTTCCGAATTCCTTTTGTCCAAAGGGTACGATGTTCATGGCATTATCCGCCGTAGTTCGGTGGATTTCCGCGAACGTATCGCTCACCTCGAAGGCACTCCTCATTTCCATTTGCACTATGCCGACCTGGGCGACTCAATGTCCATCGTAAAAGTGGTCAACAAAGTCCGTCCTGACGAGATATACAATTTGGCGGCTCAAAGCCATGTACAAGTTTCTTTTGACTCGCCCGAGTTTACAGCCGATGTGGATGCCACCGGTGTACTCCGCGTATTGGAAGCCGTGCGTGCTGCCGGATTAGAAAAAACATGTCGTATCTACCAAGCCAGCACCAGCGAATTGTATGGAAAAGTGGAAGAGGTTCCTCAAAACGAGAACACGCCTTTCCATCCCTACAGCCCCTATGCTGTGGCTAAGCTCTACGGCTTTTGGATTGTCAAAGAGTACCGCGAGGCTTACAATATGTTCTGCTGCTCAGGTGTTCTTTTCAACCATGAGTCAGAACGTCGCGGTGAGACTTTCGTCACCCGCAAGATTACCCTTGCTGCCGCCCGCATCAGCCAGGGCCTGCAAGACT
>CAMOMF010000159.1 GCA_946619625.1 uncultured Bacteroidales bacterium | reverse complement strand
ATAAGCCTCTATAGGCCAAAAAGCAGAGCGGATGGATAGGCCTTGAACATAACCCAACGATATTGGCACATCCTGAATAATGTCGCAATTGAGCAACGGATATGAGCTGACTGCTTTTTGACCTATTGACCCAGTTCTTTGGGGTCCCTGTACTGCTCGAAAGACCACACAAAGTGATTGTACCCTTGCAGTTGAGAAATTCGGTTGTCTTTCTATTTGCGGCTGTTCCGCATTTTCTCTTTCAGGTGACGGTGGCTGGGTCCCTCTTTGAGGATATCCTTCAGTTCTTCCCGCCTGCGGGCGTAGTAGTCATGCCGCTTGGGGTTCTCGGGGAACCATCCGCGCAGCACGCGCATCTCCTGCTGGAACACCTCGTGAATGCCCCAAAAGCAGGAAAAAGCAAAAGCCGCCACAATAGTTGAAGCGATATAATTGTCCAAGAACAACGAAATACCGGCAAAAATCAGCCCGGGAATGAAGAATCCCCACCAGCCCTTTCTGCCGAAATAATACTCTAATTTAATTGTGATGGGATGGCAGATTCCAATGCTCAGAAACACTGCCGCACCCACTATTATACCTGTAATATTCATATATAAATGGTTGATTTACGTGGTTAAATTGTTAATTTATAGGAGTGCAGGAGTCACAGAAGTGCAGAAGTTACTTTCTTACGGCCGATCGCTTCGCGTGGCGTACGCGTGGGATCGTTAATTAACCATAGATTGTCCATACCTTTTTATAAACAGCACTGCCGCCATGATGAGTGCCGGGCCGAGACCGGAATAGAACGAGGCAGTGAACTCAGTTGGGATGAAGGGTATGAATTCGCTGAGGGGCACCTCCGTATAGGCTCCAATACCTTTCACTGAGATAATTATTCCAGGTACACCCCATATCAGTGCCGCCAACAAAAAAAACAACAACCAGTTCAAATGTTGGTGCAAAGGTACGGAAAAAAAACGACATTTTTCTTAAGAAATGCTTAACACGTGCAAAAATACCCACTAATGGGGATGCCCTACCCGCGCCAAACAGAAACAGGGTACTTCCTCGCTTGGAAAGAAGTACCCTGAAAGCAATACACGCAAAAAAGCGATGTACGTTGTTTTACATGTAGTATTTCAGTGTCTCGAAATCGACCTCGCTGTCCAGTTGGTGAATAAAATCCTGCAGAACTCCTTCATCCACATCGCCCAGATGATACTCTTTCTCGGCATCCTTGCGTATCTCGGCAATCCATGCACGGCGCGCTTGAATATAGTCGTTCTTGATACGCTCTGCATCCGCCTCGGTGATATCATTGAGACCGTAGTATTCGCAAATGAGCCTGTGACTCCAAGCCCAGCGGTACTCGGCGTAATTCTCGTGAATACGTACCAATTCGTCGCGTACAGCATCGACAGTGTCCAGTTTGCCCTCTTTGATTTCGCGGATGATACGCTCTTCCTCCGAAACAGGAAGCAGCATACCGCTCAAGTCCGTCCATTTGCCTGTGCCGACATTGGACTTGGGGACCTCCAGTTTGTGGCGTTTCATCACTGCACCGATGTAGATTCGCAGGGCAATGTCGTAGTACTTGATACCTTTCTTCAGCGAAGAGTTGCGGATAACATAGTCGTGGAAGTTGTAGGTCTGTACGTCTCCACTGGCGTTATAGAGTGCCTCCAAGGTGCGCTTTGCCACCATAATTGCCCCTACGGAGAAGGGTGATAACCAGTCGAAATTGATGATACTGTTCTTGCCACCAATCGGACGCTTGTCGCGCTTGGGCCACTTGCGGATGTCACGGTACAAACCTACGGTGGTAAGGTTTCTGCCCGGCACCAGCACCATCTCGTCTCCGTACGACACCAAGTAGGAGAATGGCAGTTTGCGCGTGTCGGGATGATACATCAGTTTGCCGAAACAAACAGAGAACGTGCCTATCTGCGCCGGCATGAGGATATACGAACCTGAAGCCGTCTTGGTACCGCGCTCCAAGATACCCCAGTGCAGGGGTCCCATCTTGTACGCATGGTTGGAGAAATTGGTAGAGGAACCGGCGTTGTAGAAACTGTACATGCCGCCAATAAGCAGGGTGCTTTTGTGGTGGCTGACAGAGAACGGTCCGCAAAATGCGGCACACGCTTCGCCGTTGAACATCTCGCAGTTAGCGAAGAACAGACTCGACTCTGCCGTAAAACCATCGGAAATGCGGCATGCCTCCCCCACAAAACAATGTTCCAGTTTGGCGTTGTTGCCAATGATAGAACCATCGTAAATAACCGAATCTTTGCAGATTACACCCGTACCAATCTTCACGCCCGCCTCGGGAATGCTGACCAATGTACATTCGGTCAGTTCGGCAGCACCGTCCACTATACAATTATTGGATATACGGCAATTGGTGATGCGGGTAGTGTTAATCAAACGGACGTTGTTACCAATATGTCCGGCACTACTTTTGTGCTGGGCGATATTTTTCTCTATCATGCGACGGATAGTGGATGTAAACTCCACATCGTGTTCGTATTTGACCATCAGCGCCGCAAGTTGGGAGTTCAGTCCGCTGAACAGCATGACATTACCATCACCTGTTTCGTTCAGTACGGAGATGATATGCCCTTCGCCGAAAGCGGGGTTCTCGGTTGTTTCAATTGTACCGACATTGCTGATAAGGCAGTTGTCACCTATCACGCAATTGTTGATATAGTTGCGCACATTTTCTATCAGGCAGTTGTTTCCGATAGTGACGTTTCGCAGAACTGCATTACGTATGCCCGAATGTTTCCTGAAGCCCTCAGTAATCTCAATATCCGTATGCAAATCGCCAATATGTACATCGCCATAAAAATCCACGCGACGCACATGCGCCGGCTTGAAGCCGTTACTAACTAATACCTTGGACCAATCCTCCGCGGTGCAGCCTTGCGCCTCGAGGATGGTGATTTCTTTTTCTGACAGTTGTCTCATATAAAAGTGTAGTGCCTATTAAACAAAATTACCCAAATTCTCAATGTTAAATAAAAGCAAATAGGCAGTAAAAAGTAAGATTATTGTAAAAAACGATGCGAGCCCACCTTAGTGAGTGGGCTCGCCCAAAGAATAATTTAGAGTTGCGGACCGGCAGCGACGAGTGCCTTGCCGGCTTCGTTTGTCTCGTACTTGACAAAGTTCTTGATGAAGCGTCCTGCGAGGTCTTTAGCTTTCTCCTCCCACTCCTTCGGATCTGCGTAGGTATCGCGAGGATCCAGAATGGCAGGATTGACGTTTGGCAATGAAGTCGGTACTTCGAAATCGAAGAACGGAATCTTCTTGGTTTCAGCCTTCAGGATACTTCCATCCAGGATGGCATCGATGATACCACGGGTATCAGGGATAGAGATACGCTTGCCTGTGCCGTTCCAACCGGTATTGACCAGATAGGCTTTGGCACCACTCTTCTCCATACGCTTAACCAACTCCTCGGCATACTTGGTAGGATGCAGTTCGAGGAAAGCCTGTCCGAAGCAAGCAGAGAAAGTAGGAGTAGGCTCGGTGATTCCGCGCT
>CAMOMF010000158.1 GCA_946619625.1 uncultured Bacteroidales bacterium | reverse complement strand
TTGATAGCAACCCTTATTAGGATATTATTATGTTATTATTATGTTATTATTATGATATTATTATGCTATTATTATGTTATTATTATGATATTATTATGATATAAGGCAACTAACTTGCAAAGTTTGTCCGCATTTTACCGACAAACAAGCAACAAATAAGCATATACAAACACAAATATTTACTTAACGCAACCGAGTCGCTTGGAACGCGTTCCACGGCGGGAAGGAAGCAAAATTTATTAACTAAAAAAACACAAATTATGAAAAGACTTTCTCTTTTCGCTGCTGTCCTCTTTGCAGCAGTTATGTCGTTCGCGCAAGCGCCGGCGATTGTTTTCGGAGAGACTGATGTCGCTTCAGCAGGATCTCTGAACAATGCCACTTTTGCTGCGGCTAATCTTTCGCTCCAACTCATTGACCCGAATGGCAAGATGTCTATCGATGCCAACAACGCCAGTTTTGGAGACAACATGGCTTCGGCTGTGGCTTGCACACACCGCCTGAAGACCGGTGGAAAGACTGATGCCAATGTCACCAGTAACTATCTTAAATTGACTGCAGCCGTTGATGGTAAACTGGTAATCGGTGTTCGTACTGGAAAGAATTCTGATAACGACCGTACACTCATTATCAAGCAAGGTGAGAACGAACTATTCAATGCCGCTATTACCGAGGCATTGAAAGATTCGTTGGACGGTTCTTATTTCTATCACCCGGTAGTTGTGGATGTTACTGCAGGCGAAATCATCCTCTCTTACCCTGTTAACGGTCTCAACTTCTACTACTTCGCTCTACAAGTGCAGGGCGAAACCAAGACGGTTGCCACCGTTGAGAAACTTTGGTCTGGTGCTCCCCTTGGTTGGACTACTGCTGACACCCGTCAGTGGACCGGGTTTGGCGAGTATGTGTACTGGGAAAGCAAGGCGAACCATACCATCTATGGTACGAAGGATGGTCTCACTGTCGATACACTCTTCACCAACGATGCTATCGATGGTACCGCTTTCTGTGTGGACGGCGCCGGTAACTTTGTTGTAGAAGGTACCTTCCCCAGCACTCCTTCGCACATCTTCCTCGTTAAGCACGACCTCTCCGCTTCTGTCGACATTCCGTTCACAGGACTGGGTCGTACCGATATCGTTACTGCTACAGGTGACGTCTTCTCTGCCGAAGGTGGATACGTTTTCCTCTATGGTAATTCTGTTAACCTGTTGGTTGTTGCTATCAAGAATGCAGGTACTGATAATCAAGAAGTCGTTACCAAAACGATTGCTATACAAGGTAGCAACGTACAGAACTTCGTTGTTGCAGGTGACTCCATCGTACAATATGTACAACGTCGTTCTTCCGGTCAAGCCGGTTTCTACCTCTATGAGAATGGTGTGGACAAGGGTGCTATCGCTATGCCGGGCTACAAAGCAACTACCCTCAGTGGCGCTTTGGTTAACCTTGCAGGCAAAGACTTTGCCATCTATCCGGCTGGTACTGTAAACTACTCTTCCGAGTTTGCTGTCTTCAATATGACTGACAGCGCTATGGCTGTTGACAAGGCTGACGCTACCAAGACTACTTTCTATGCAAACACTACTACTGCCGCTAACAGCACCAACGTGGGTGTATTCCTCAATGCAACCAAAATTGACGACAACAACGCCTATATCCAGGTAGGTAACGGGTCTGACGGTGTGGCTCTGTTCAAACTGAACGTTACTGTTGCTGCCGAAGTTTCGCTCTCTTGCGACGAGACTATGGGTACTGTTTCAGGTGCTGGCGACGTGGCTGTAGGCGCTAACGCTACGGTTACGGCTACTCCTAAGCCCGGCTACGAATTTGTGGCTTGGAAGAATGGAGAAACAACCGTTTCTACAGACGCTACCTACACCTTCGCTGTTAATGGCAACATCGCGCTTACCGCTGTATTCGAGGCTAAAGACAACGTAACCGTTTCACTTGCTGTTAACGATGCTACTCTTGGCTCTATCGCAATGCCGGAAGGGATGGTTATCGGCGACAACTCTGTAGTTTACGGTACGCCTGTATCCTTGACCGCTGTGCCTGCAACTGGCGCTACATTCATGGGGTGGTACAAAGGTGAAGAGTTGTACTCTGACGAATATACCATCGAACTGAATGGAAAAGAGAGCATTTCTCTTACAGGTAAGTTTGTGAGCATCCTCTCTGTTGAGTACGAACTCAATGGTGGCGTAACCAACGACTCCAACTGGGTAAGCAAAGGCCAGTTGATGCTGGAGATTCAGAAAGACTACAATACTGCATATAATAGCAGCCTTGCTGTTGTGAAGTATCAGAATGGTATTTACTACTTCAAGATTGGTGACAACTGGGTTCCCGAAGCTGAGGCTCAAGGACAAGCTGCTACTGTATCTGGATTCTTCCAGAACAAGACTTGGTCTGCTGACCAGAAGTGCGCTAACCTCTTCCTCAACAATCCGAAGTACCAATTCCTCGTAGACCTTATCGACCACTTCAAGGGCACAGCTAACGAAGGTCGCGGTACGGATTCGTTGAAGAACATGACCATAGGTGTCGCTGACGCTTACTTCCGTGCAGACGTTTCGGGCTTCATGCTCAACTCTCCTGCTACTGATGGTTATCCTTACACCTGCAACTGGTCAATATGTGGCACTCCGGCTGCATTCAATGCCGCATGGAAACACGCATTTGCTAACCCGACAGAGGTTGTTACCGAGGTTACCCTCAATGCTCCTTACAAAGAGGGCTTTACCTTCGACGGTTGGTATGCTACGGCTGACTTCTCCGGTGCTAAGATAACCACTATTAGTCCTGAATCCAACATTCCTGGTGGAAAACTGTATGCAAAATGGATTGAATACATCCAGACGATTCAAGAGGCTATCGCTTCTGATAGCTTGGCTAATGTGAAGACCGCCGGTACGGTTAACTTCGTGGATGGCAAGCAAGTGTACATCCAGGACGCTACTGCTTCTGTGCTCGTTTATATGAAAGCTGCCCAAACCCTCGTCCCCGGCGACTATATCGTAGTTACCGGTAAGAACGTCATCTACAACGGGGCTCCTGAAATTGCTGACGCCGAGATGAAGTCCAAAGAGGCTGGTCATGCTTTGAACCCCGAGGTTTCTGCTACCTTGGCTAACCTCAAGGCGAACATGCTCAACTATTTCGCTAAACGTATCAAAGTTGAGGGCTTGGTTATCTCTTCTTACGACTCTAAAGGCAATACCTACGTAACGGATGGTATCGACACCGTAGAGTGCTACAAGGTAGTACTTGACCAAACCGCGTTCCCCGTTGGTACACGTGTTAACATTCATCTCATTGGTGGTGCTTACAAAGGCGCATTCCAGTTCGTTGGACCGGTTTCAGGCGTAGAACTTGCTCCTCTGTCAGGTCGTGACAACTATGTATATCCTGCTCGTGGCGATAACGGTGAGTACACCTTGCGCAACAAGTGGCTTATCTGCGACAAACTCGACAACTATTCTGCTAACCGTCCCGCCGGCACCAACTTCTGCCGTGGTATGGTGGCTAAAGACGGCAAGATGTATTTCATCAACCGTGAGAATGGCTCCTTCACCGTCGTTGATGGTGCTACTGGCGAAATGCTCGACCCGATTATCATCACCGGTGAACATCTCTTCCAGGCATTTGACGAAACATCAAATGAATGGAAAGACGCTGTTACCCTCAAGTTCAACGATGTGAAACTCGACAACGCTGGTCATTGCTTGATTACGGCTTGCGCTTCGGGTGCCCAAAGAGTAATGGTTTATGTTGTTGACCTCGCTACCGGTGCTGCTACCGAGTTGATCAACGAGCGTCTGTTTGACAATCCGGACTTCTATCGTTCTGATGAGGATAAGGATAGCTGGCGTATGGATGCTATCGGCGTTTATGGTGATGTAACCGGTCATGCTATCGTAATGTTCGGTAACTCGATGAACGAAGACCAGCAGACCGCATACAAGTGGGAGATTAACAATGGCGTTGCTGCTCCTGCTGAGCGTATCGACCTTGTCGTTAATGCAGAGAACGACACCTATCTGTGGAAAGAGCCGGGTGTTCTTTATACAGAGAACAACTGTGCTTGCCAGGTATTCCCTGTTGACGACAACTACTTCTATCTCGATCATCACGCTTGCCGTCCTACTCTCTTCACCATGGATGGTGTATTTGCGGACGACCTCAAGGCTTGCCCGACCGGTGTAACTGTAGTGAACAACGAGGGTGATACTTGCCGTGTCGGTGCCGGTCATAACGGTATCTGCGAGTTCCAGATTGGCGATGAATACTTTGTTATCATGGCGGCTACCAACAACGTAGAGAACCCTGCCGGTTCGTTTGCTATCTTCAAGTATGCCGATGCTGCTAAGGCTTTCTCCGGTCTGACACCTATGTGGTATCTGCCTGCAGGCGGTATGGGCGTTCAGCAGAATGCTTATCGTACAGCGGTTCCAACGGTAGAAGTTGACGGCAACAAAGCCACAATCTACCTCTACACCGGTGAAAACGGTTACGGTGTTTACGAGATGACTGGTGTCGCTTCCGGCATTAAAAACATCAATGGTAGTGATGTTAAAGTGCTGAAGGTAATTGAGAACGGTCAGGTTTACATCATCCGCAATGGTGTACGCTACACGGTTCTCGGTGCACAGGTTAGCAAGTAATATCCCTGTCCGCTGCACGTAGCAGCGTGAATCAAAAAGAGGGCGGCGCAATACCGCGTCGCCCTCCATTTTACTTTTAGGACGCATGGTCCCCTTGTTGTTATCGCAACGATTCTTTACCAATGAAAAAACGTTTCTCTCTCCTGATTATCTTGTTGGCGACCCAACTCAGTCTCTTCGCCGTTACGCTTAACGGGGTGGAGTTCACTATCGACACGCTCACCCGCTTCTCACCGGGGCCGGGGGCAATGTACTATCAACTGCGAATGTTGAGGGCAAGTGACAAAGGCGGTCGCCTTGACTGCTGGCTCATGACGGTGGATACCAAGAACCCATACGTCTCTATAGAGGCAGTAATGGGCAAGGATGCTGTCGTCGGCACAGAGCGACCCTCCGCCATGGCGGTCAGGAAAACAACTCCGACCAAGATATTTTACGGAGGCACTAATGGCGATTTCTTTGCCACTGCAGGCGATATCGGACGCCCTACGGGACTAAGTATAGTCAATAACGAATATGTCTATACCCCCACCTCTTCCCGTCGTTTCGGCGGCGTGGACGAAAATATGCGTGCCGTAGTAGGCACCACTATGAAATATTCCGGCAAACTACTCCTGCCGGACACTACCCTTACCATCAAACATGTCAATTATACACGGGCGGCAGACCAACTCGTACTATATAACCAACACAATGGTGCCACTACAGGCACGAACCCCTATGGAACGGAACTCCTGATTGAATTACTGCCGAACTACCAGTGGCACACTACTGCTACGCTCAAGGCAAAAGTGCTCAACAAGCAGGTAGGCGTCGGTTCAATGTCTATCCCTGCAGGCAAGGCGGTTCTCTCCGGCCATGGTACCATGCAGCAGATGCTCAATTCCCTCAACGTAGGCGACACCCTTACACTGAAATTGTCGCTCACTATCGATGGAAAGAAACAAAATCTCGCGCAGTGTATCGGTGGCGACAACTATGCCCTTATTGTCGATAGTGGCAGGGTGGAGCAGTCCAATTTCTGGAACGAACTGCACCCGCGTACCGCTTATGGCAGTAACCAGACAGGCGACACGCTCTTTTTCCTGGTTGTGGACGGACGAGGCGTAAGTAATGGCTGCACTACCAAAGTGCTGGGTGAAATCATCCATTATTATGGCGCATGGAAAGCGGTCAACTGGGATGGTGGCGGCTCCTCCTGTCTGTATATCCGTCCCTTCGGCGAAGTCAATCATGGCTCGGACGGCACAGAGCGGGCTGTCGGCAATGCTATGTTCGCCGTGGCAAATATCCCTGAGGAGGACAGCACGATTGCCTCTATTGCTCCCTATATGCCCGACTATGCTTTGCCCCGCTATGGCTTGGCGGCTCCGCAGTTCCTTGGATACAACCGGTACGGGGTACTCATCAACACCAATGTACAGGGCATTACCCTCACTTGCGATGCAACGTTGGGCGAGATATTACCCGACGGACGTTTCCTTGCCAGCGGCACGCAGGGAGGTTTACTGCATGCCACACTCAACGACTCGGTGGCTTGCGACCTGAACGTACGCCTCATGACTTCTGCCCCCGTCTCTATCAGGCTCGACTCGCTCCTTACGGACAGTAAGCACCCCTACGAAGTGGAGGTGAACGGTGTGGTGGGGAATGCCACTATCAAGGTCCTTCCCGGTGCCCTCACTTGGCACTCGTTGGACGAACAGATAGCCACGGTCACTCCGGACGGAGTCATTACCGGTGTCAGTAACGGCTCGGTAATGATAGGGGCAAACTTGGGCGACTATTCCGACACGATTCTGGTAAATGTGGAGATCCCTGCCCGCAACCCCATGCAGTGGGAAAACTTCATGCTTCCCGAGCAGTGGAAGATTACTTCCACCGCTGGGTTCAACCCTGCATGGGCAAACACCGCTTGTCTTGGCTGCCCTGCCGGAATCAACTTCACCTATGTCATAGGGCGTTCACCATTCCTCAAACTGGAGAAAAAACAGCGCCTTTACTCCTTGCCCGACACCATACGTTGGGCGTTCCAGACGGACGCACTCCTTACGAAAGTGTACATGGGACTCCGGCCTGACAAAGGGGAGCAGACCAAAGTGGTAACCCTTTTTCCTGACGGTGTACCGCAGAACACTAAGAACGAGGTGGCAATCCCTGTTCGCGAGACGTTTGGAGATGACCCGGCAATCTTCCCTCTGTGGCTGGAGTACATCAATTTTTTGGTGGACACTAAGACCACTTCGGGCGACCATACTATCACTTTGTGGCCGATAGAGTTAATCTACAACGAGTACACCTCACAGTCGGCTTTGCCTCGTACGGCAGAGCAAACAACCACTCGCAAGGTGCTCGACAACGGACAACTTCTCCTCATTCATAACGGAATCCGCTACAGCGTATTGGGGCAAATCGTAAATGAATAAATGGTAAATGAATAAATGATTAAATAATATGGTACATGCTAAAATGCTAAAAAGGTCGGTTTTTCTGACTGCTTTGCTTCTTGCAATGGGTGCGCTGAATGCGCAGAACGTTCGTGTCATCAGTACACAAACAATCGGACGTGGTAACATGCCGCATATATCTGCGGATGGACTCCGTGTCAGTTGTCTTCCTTCCGGTGAGGCATGGGCAGAGCCATCGGGCGCTGTTTTTGTCAGCAATGAGAACTGCCAACTGACGTTGCACCGCAATGGCACAGTTAGCAGGCTTACTCCTGACGGAGCCGAGGCACATTATATATGGGCGTCGCTCTCTCCTGACGGCACACGTATCTTGTACAACACTCAGCACGGTACGTCTGTCTGTGACTTGCAAGGACACAAGGTCGCCTATCTTGGCCACGTGAATGCACCCGTTTGGTATGGCAACGACTATGTGGTAGGTCACTTGGACTTGGCGGAAGATGTCGAGACCGTTTCGTCTGTCATTTTGTTGGCAAAAGCCGATGGCAGCAGTGTGCAGGAACTGACCGGCAGCAACGAGATAGCTTACTATCCCAGCGTCTCAGCCTCAACCGGGCGTATCGTTTATAACAATCAGGACGGCGATGTGCGTTTGATGCAACTCAATCTGGCGGAGAATCCTATTCCACAGCAATTGCCTGAGGTTGTAATGGCAGAGCGAAAAGCTATGAAAGCACCAGTTCAAAAGGCACGTAAGACCGGTTTTTCCGACATAAAGATTTACATCAACCCCGGACACGGCGGACATGGCTCGAATGACCGTGGCATGACCATCTACCCCTTTGTGGCGGGAGACCCCAAGGGATTCTGGGAGAGTAACTCCAACCTCGACAAAGGGCTGTTCCTTGACTCCATGCTCACCGCGCTGGGGGTACAGACCATGATGTCCCGCCGCACCAACAACGATGGTGGCGGCAACGATGCGGACGTGTTGCGCGCTTGGCTCAGTGCCGGCAAAATCACCCAACAAGAGCATGACTACATGCTTGCCAACGGCGACGACCGTTCCCTCTCTGCCATTGCAGCCGAGGCAAACGCCTACGGTGCCGACTTTATGCTCTCTATCCACTCCAATGCCGGAACGCCTGCCAACTATATCCTGCAACTTTATTCGGGCAAGGAACTCAATGACACACGTTATTACGCCCATACTAACCGTAACGAGGCGGAGTCCCGCAACGTGGTTAACGTCATTGCTCCCTATCTTTACGAAAATGCCAACTCCGACTGGACTCGTCAGCCCATGATTGAGGGTGACAAGACTTTTGCTTATCGTATTTTCGGCTGGAGCAATGGCTACGGTGTACTCCGCAACCTCCAGATAGGCGGTACTATCTCCGAGGGGTCAATGCACGACTATACGCCTGAAACGTACCGGTTGATGAACATGGGTTACAAGCGTGCCGAGGCATTCCATTTCATGCAGGCATTCCTTGACTATTATTTGGACTACACCTATCCTACGGGCGTCATAGGTGGTCAGGTGCGCGACGCTTACCAAGCCATGACTTTCCCCGCTATTAGTTACCATAAGGGAACGATAGACGGTCTCATGCCGCTCAACCGTGCCAAAGTGGAGTTGTTGCAGAACGATGTTGTTATTGCTACTACATACACCGATACACTCTATAATGGCTGCTACTATTTCTGGGACCTCAACCCAGGCACCTACACCGTCCGTGCCTCTATGGAAAACTACTATTCCAAAGAGCAGCAAGTTACTGTCACCGCTGGACATATTTCTTATTGGGCGGCATTGCTCAACTTGCAACGTCAGACGCCTCCCGAAGTAATCGCCCATACTCCCGCGCCTGCTACACTCACCGACTCGGTAGAGGTGTCCACGAGCATCGAACTAACCTTCAATTGGGACATGAACGCCGACTCCACCATGGCGGCTTTCTCTATTTCGCCGGCAGTGGACGGAACGATTAGTTTTCACAACGCCAACCGTATCTTGCGTTTCACTCCTTCGGGGCGTCTGGCTCCCGGAGTGGAATATACGGTTACGCTTTCCACCAAGGCATGCCACCCCGATGATGCATGGCCGAATCACCTCCAGCAGCCGTTTGTCCTCCGGTTCCGTACAAAGGACCGCGGTTCTATCCGCTTCCTCGGCTCTTACCCCCAACAGGGGGCTACCGGTGTGCCGCTGAATCCGTCTTTTGTTACTCTCTTCGACCAGAAACTGAATACTTCCACCGTCCGCAAAGCATTCTCCGTTACCGACATGCAGGGCAATGCTGTGGGGGTGAACACACGTTCTATCACCAACAATATAGCACCCGAACCTTATGGATATGCTTCGTTCGAATTGACGACTGAACTGCAACCGAACACGCAGTACAAACTGATAATTGACGGCTCTCTTAAGGATAATATCGGCATCATGCTTAACGATCCGGTTACCGTTACCTTCACAACCGGTTCAGTAGAAACCACTGACATCCCCTTAGTGGATGTACTCGATACACTCCAGTTTGTATATGACCCTGAACAGTCGTTCGCTGTCATCAGCGGATCTACGCTAAGGAACACTAACCGCAAATTCAGGGGACTTGCTTCCAACGAACTCCGTTACACCTTCTTCGATGGCGACGGATGTGAAGCGGTTTATACCATGAAGAACAAGACTTTGGTGGAGGCTACCTGCGAAGACAGGGTGGGACTCTATGTGTTTGGCAATTTCTCACAGAATGAACTTTATGCCAAGTTCGAGACCGAGGGTGACATCCACTACGTCAAAGTGTGTGATATCGACTATGGTGGCTGGAAATGGCACGAATTGGACATGAGCGTCCTTCCCGCCGGAGTCAGGTTGCAACTGACTGCACTGCGTATTTTGCGCGGCAACAGCGTCCTTTCCGGTACAGGAGCGATTTACCTCAACAACTTGTCCTTCCTGAAGGCGCCCGAGACCGACTTGCAGCAAACAGATGCCACCAGCGATATTCGCAAAGAACTGAAAAACGGACAAATCTATATCTACAAGAACGGCAAGCGGTACTCCGTCCTCGGCCAAATGCTAAAATGACGAAATAAATGCTAAAATTCTTTACCCTGAAGGGTACGATCGGCAAAGCCGTGGTAAATGAGAAAATGAGAAAATAGTCAATTATCAATTATCCACGGCTCTGCCGATCGTCCGAGCCTGCGAGGAAAGAATTATCAATTATAGATAATGTACCCCATTACTCCTGCTATACATATTAGGAGGATGGGGTGCATCTTTAGGAAAAGGGTGCCGCAGAACACCATGGCAAACAGAGCCACGCTCCACCAGTCTATGAAGTTCTCCGGCGTCATCAGCAGCAACGCAGCGGCAGCAATCAATCCAATCACCGTCACGCGTAGTGCTTTCAGGCTCCCCTCTACCCAGCGGTTCTCTTTCAGACGGAGGTATATCTGGCATATTATCAGCATGATAATAACAGATGGTAGTATGATGGCAGACGTGGCTACCACTGAACCCAGCACGCACATACTGTCGCTCATTCCTGCTGTCTGGCAAGCCGTGTAACCGGTGTAGGTCGCAGAGTTGATACCGATAGGTCCCGGCGTCATTTGGCTAACGGCTACTATGTCGGTGAACTCCTGCGGAGTCATCCAGCCGTAACGCAGCACCTCATGCTGGATAAGGGACAGGATTGCATACCCGCCACCGAACCCGAACAGACCAATCTTGAAAAACGACAAAAACAACTGCAAATATATCATAACCCACGTCCCAATTTACCAATTCACCAATTTACAAATTGTCAATAGCTGTCCATACCAGTCCGCCCACTATGGCTGTCAGTATGATTAGTACCGGTGACACGCCTGCCAGCCATATCAGTAGTGCTGCGGCTATGGGGATCCACATGTTCTTCCACGTCACCTTGGCGGACTTCGCCATCTTGTACAGCGGTGCCGCTATCAGTGCCACCACGGCGGGACGTATGCCCTTGAAAACCGCTTCCACTTGCGGGTAACTGCGGAACTGCGTGAAGAACATAGCAATCATAAGGATAATCAGAAAAGAGGGCAGAGTAGCCCCCAGCACGCTCATTATCAAACCCCGCACACCGTCTATCTTGTACCCTACAAACACGGCAGTGTTTACTGCAATGATACCCGGAGCCGACTGTGCCAATGCTATCAGGTCCAGAAACTCCTCTTCGCCTATCCAGTGGTTGTTATCCACTACCTCACGTTGCACCAATGGAATCATGGCATACCCGCCTCCCAGCGTGAATGCACCTATCTTAAAGAATGTTGCGAATAACCGAAGACATTTACTCATTTACACATTTACTCATTTACAAATTGTTAATTACCAATTTGCCCTGCTTAATTTTGTGGTAAACATTCTGCACTTTGCCTACGTACCGCATTGTCTCGCCGCCTTGGAACGACCCATACCGCACCACGCTGTCGTTGTAATATGCCGAGTCACTGAGCAGTGCCAGGAATGGCTCTACCTCCTCCCAGCGGTTAGGGTTGGCTTCATATTTGCGGGCAAGGGCGCGCGAGTCAAGTATATGGGCGGTTCCTGCATTGTATGCCGCCAACACGAACTTCGCGCGCTCGGCACTATCAGCCACATAGTGGAACTGACGGTTCAGGGTGGAAAGGCTCTTCGCACCGGCTTCTATGTTGTCTCGCGGCTCGAACACGGTGGAGTCGTTCAGACCGTATTTGGCTGCCGTACGGGGCATTAGTTGCATCACACCGCTCGCACCGAACGGCGACTGTGCAGTGGGTTTGAGGCGGCTCTCCGCAAAACCCACTGCCGCCAGCAACTCCCATTCCCAACCTACTATTGGCGCAAACTCCTTGAAATAGGTTGCGTAGGGGATCGACTCTTCCTCTTGCTGTTGAACGACTTGTTGGGCAATGACGGCCTCTTGGATGTCGTGCCCCCTCAATGCACCCCAACCGCCCAACAGCGCGAAAATAATCGCACCTCCAACACAGGCGAACAGATAGGTCTTACCCCGCCTCAACGTGTTGCGGTATGTCCAAGCGCTGTTCACGACTTGTCACTAATCTGTTGCTTGATAAACTTCGCCAGCATGTTGATGGCGGCAGAGTTGCTGCCTCCCTGCGGCACTATCACGTCGGCGTAACGTTTGCACGGCTCGATAAACTGCTCGTGCATGGGTTTCAGCACACGTTGGTAGCGTTCTATCACCGACTCTGTGGTGCGCCCGCGCTCTACTATGTCGCGTTTGATAACCCGTATCAGACGGTCATCGGCATCGGCATCGACGAAGATCTTCAGGTCCATCTGTGCACGCAGTTTCTTGTCCACAAGGGTCAGAATGCCCTCTATCACCACCACCTCTTTCGGCTCGATGTGGATGGTCTCCTTCTGGCGCGTGCAGGTCAGGTAACTGTAGATGGGCTGCTCTATCGCTTTACCTTCACGCAACTCGCGCAGATGGCGTTCCAACAATGGCCACTCGAATGCATCCGGATGGTCAAAGTTGATGTTCTGACGCTCTTCCACTGGTACGTTCGACGAGTCCTTGTAGTAACTATCCTGAGGGATAACCACTACTTCGCCTTTCGGCAGACGCTCTGTCAGTTTTTTCACCACCGTTGTTTTACCCGAGCCGGTGCCGCCCGCAATACCTATGATAAACATGAAACTGATTTACAAAATTACCCATTTGCTAATTTCCTGCATTTACCACACGCAGTGATCGTCCGAGCCTGCGAGGAAAGCAATTGACAAATTTACCACGCGAAGCGATCGTCCGAAGCGCAGCGCAGGAAAGAAATTGAATATCCTATTGGTTGGCAAACTCGCGGACTTTGTTCGGAGCGTCCAACTCCTGATGATACACTTCTGCCAGCGCATCGCGGGCGGATTGTTCATACAGGCCTTTCTCGTTGCAACGAACCACGTTCTGGTTCTTGATGGCCTTGTCTAACAGCATTTTGTACTGCGCTTGGTCCAAACCCTCCTGCAGTCGCTGTTCCATGTCGTGTAGTTCTTCAGCAGACATTGTTTTTTATCTCGTTAAATAGTTCTTCGTTGTATATCTTCGTCTCGATATCCATGCCACCTGTCGCTATCATCACTTTCTGCATGTCCGAGTTGTCGAACAGCATCCACACGTCCACTATCGGCATGAACAGGTTGAACAGGTTGTTCAGCCCCGTGTAGTAACGGCGGATAATCACATTCTGCGGCACGTTGTGACCGCCCTCCTGCACACGCTGTGCTACACGGGTGATGGCTGTCTCCGGCGATTTCAGCCAGAAAAAAATCAACTGTACCTGAAAGCCTTTTTCTCGGGCACGCTTTATCAATTTGATGTATGTACGTGCCGAAAGGGTGGTCTCCATGGCGAAGTTCTCCTCACCCTCTAACAACTGTTCGGCACGGGCTTTCATCAGTTTGCCCGCCTCGATAGCCATGCTGTCCGGGTCCAAGGGAGACAAACCGCGAGCTATCTCATCTGCGTTCACAAACTGTTTGCAATCAAGCACTCCCGGCAGCACCCTTAGTGATGCTGTTGTCTTGCCCGCTCCGTTGCAGCCGGATATGATGTACAGTGTTTTCTTGCTTTCTGTCATGATACTTCAAGGCGTAATATATCTTTCGTATCAATTTCGGCTGCAAAGTTACAACTTTTTTCTGACATATGCAAGTTTTTCTCCTTTTTTTGTAAAAAAAGTGCTACTTTTTCCATTTCTCGAATTCTCATCATGCCGAAATTCCGGTATTCCGTTATTCCGTCATTCCATCATTCCATCATGTCTGAATATCGACACCCCTCCTTCCTCCCTACATTTTCTTGCAGCAAGCGCTCACGCCTCTGTCCGTGAAGTGTTCTTTTGGTAGTCTTACTTTTGCACTTGTATTTTACCCTTTTCATTCCGATAATTCACTGTTTTTTTCTCTTTTGACGAAAAAAAGTGCTTTTTCCCACCCGAAAAATGTGTTTTTCCAGCGCGCCTACTTGCACGTATCATAAAAAAGCAGTACCTTTGCACCCGCATTTCGCTTCTTGGAATTTCACGACTTCTCAAGGCACAACAGAAATGCGACGACATATTTGACAGGTGAGGATAATGGAGATGAGCAGTGCGGAAAAATGTTCTCGCTGTTCCTTTCTGTGTATGTGTGCAGATACTATGGTGTATAGCCTACCCATGGTTGTGTATGGTATAGCCGTAGGTATGTCGTCTTTCTTTCTGTTACTCCCTGACATAAGTGACCCCTGAAGCGGATTTGCACGGCAACTCCGCTTTTTTTGTGTGCCCATCCGCGCGTGATACAATCAATGTATTTTTGACTATTCCGCGAGGGTACAGTGGCTGTTCAGCGAGGGCATCAAGAAGGTATGGAGATGGTAAGC
This sequence comes from uncultured Bacteroidales bacterium, assembly GCA_946619625.1. Classification (GTDB taxonomy): domain Bacteria; phylum Bacteroidota; class Bacteroidia; order Bacteroidales; family Paludibacteraceae; genus Colicola. The sequence goes on along the minus strand of CAMOMF010000158.1, from coordinate 1,514 downwards.
AGGCCGTAAGCAAAATGTATAACGTTTTTTATACTCCCCAAGTGGGGTAAATTCCTGAAAAACGTCCATTTTGCAGCAACCAATAATAGGCAACAACCTATTAGAGGCTAAAACCAATAAGAAGCAACAACACTTATAGGCAACATCAAACTAAAAGCAAAATAAACAATTAAAAATTTTAATACAATGAAAAAAATTTATTCTTTATTGCTCTTAGGAGGATTACTCTTCTTTGGAGTGCAGAATGCCTCGGCAGATTATCTTCAAGTTAAAACCGGACCCGACTCTTGGGAAGGACATGAAATTTCTTGGAATAATGACATTGGAACAGTTGATGTAGATTTTGCAGCCCTAACTCAATATGAGTTCAAAATTTCTAATAATAGTAACGTTTGGCATGGATGTAATGCGACAATAAAATCTGATGTGTCAGATTATGGTTTTAGAAGTGGCGAAGATGCCGCATGCAAACTTCAAACACAGTCGGCGGGGGCATATCATTTTTCATTGTTTTGGCATAATAATAACAATGAATTTAAAGTTTCTGTTACATATCCAGAAGGTTCTTTTTCCGCCAGTTTTGAAAAACCAAATGGTTGGGGAACTCTTTACGCTTATGTATGGACAGGGGAAAGCCCAAATAAAACGGAACAGTTAGGAGACTGGCCTGGGACGGAAGCTGTTGATGGTGGCATTTCGTTTAATAACAAGATAATTCCCGCCAACATTATATGGACAGACAATCGTGACGGGCATTATGTTGGTAACGGACAAACAGGAGATCTCGTATTTGTTAATGGTATGACTTACAAAGAGGATGGTACAAAATCATATAAACTATCTCTCACTGCAGGCACTTGGACTTCTTTCTGTCCTGCAGTGGACGTAACTATTCCTGATGATGCTCGTTTAAAAGTGTATCGTGCACAACTTGTCAACACCACACTTACCGCTTACGAAGTCACAGGTAAAATTAAAGCAGACGAAGGTGTTCTCCTCAAAGCAACTGAAGGAGCCACTTATACATTTGACGAAACAACGGGTGCAACAGCAATCGAAAACAATAGCCTGAAAGGAACATCCATTCGTGATCTTCGCACAGCCTTGCAAGGCAACGCAACGTATATGATGGTTTTAGCAAGTGGCACAAACACCTTTAAGAGTTATACTGCGGATTATCTCCCTGCCAATAAGGCATATATCCTTTACACGCCTATTCAAGGTGCTCCGAGCATTATCAGTCTTGTTGAGGAGGAAAGCAATGCAACCAACATTAACAACATTGAATCTTCTGAGGAAGCAGTGAAGTTCTTCCAGAATGGCAAGCTCTTCATTAAGAAGAACGGCATTGTTTACGACATGATGGGAACTATTGTAAAATAATTAACTGAAGTGTTGAATCTTTAAAGAATTATGATTATGAAGAAATATGAGAATCCGATGCTTCAAGTGGTTAGCATCAAGAAGAACGATATCGTTACTGCAAGCCCTCTTGGCTTTGACCCGAATAGTTC
>CAMOMF010000157.1 GCA_946619625.1 uncultured Bacteroidales bacterium | reverse complement strand
GCGGAGGCCGCTCTCCCCGATTGGCGGGGAGACGCTCCGGGTATTACAATGGTATTACAATGGTATTACAATAGTATTACTCAGTTTCGAAGTTGGTTTGAAAAAGTGAAAGACGAAAAAAACGGGAAATTTTGAAGGGGAATTTTCGTTTTTTGGAGGAAATGAGGTGCGAAAAAACGGGAAATTTTGAAGGGGATTTCTTGATTTGTGGAGAGGTTGAGGGGTGAAAAAGTGGGGGAATTTGTAGGGTGGATGGGGATAAATGATGCAGGAAAATGGTGTAAAAATACGGGTAAAGTGTGGGTAAGTGGTGTTTTTTGTGCATTTTATGAGCGAAAAATTTGGAAATGTGCGAAAAAAATCTTAACTTTGCACCTGCAATGTTGTGCACGTTGCTAAATATCATGATAGACGGTTTACTAAATATAGGACCTAATGCTTATTTCTACGGCTGGGATGTGCTGACGTATGTACGCTACCTGTTGGACGCGTACCTGCGGCAGTTTTCGTGGCAAGTGCAGACCTCGCTGGTGATTATAGCGATGAGTTTGTTGATGATAATATTGCTGAGCGTGATGTTTGCAAAGCGCATGATGGACCGTAACAAAAGCGAGCGTCTGCTGCGACAGTGCGCTGCGCGGTTTGAAGAGCCTTTCCGCATCGTACTTCAGAGCGACGAGAAGTGGCCGAGGGAGGAGATAGAATACGTGTGCAAGGTGGACTCCTCCGCGCTGCAGACATTTGACCCCGAGACTTTTGCGCACCTGATTACCAAACTGCGTCTGGAGCAGAGCAACCGCGTGTTCCTGCCCAATATGCAACGCCTGTGCGCGATGACGGGTGTTCAGGCATATCTGGAGTATAATATCGTGAAGAGAAAGCACGTAGAAGAGTCGTTGCAGATGCTGATGACGCTGCCTATCCGTATCACGGAGGGAGCGCTGGCGGTCTATACAGAGAGCCGGAGCCGCAGGGTGCGCGAGTTGGCTCGCTCGTATTATGGATTCTGCAGCAAGACGGAGCCATTCCATTTTGTGATGCAGGACGTGAACGAGTCGTTTGAGTTGTGGTACCCGACGACATTGCATCGCCTGGTAGGTTGGCACCATGCGAAAGGTCACCCAGTGCCGCAGTTCCTGACACTGGCGCGCCAGTCGGAGAACAGCGACAAGCGGGCATTGTTCATCTCGGAAATCCCTTATTGGGGCAACGAGAAAGAGAAACGCAGCGTGCGTGCCTACCTGACCTCAAACGACCCGAAGTGCCGTTCCGCCGCCATCCAGGCACTTGCCATTATCGGCGATCCGGATTCGGAGGCGGACTTGGTAGCCAACTACTCTGCCCAGTTCCCTCAGGCGAAACGTGAGACGCTTATGGCGGTGGCGAAGATCAATACGGGCAAACAGACGGAGTTCTTCCGGCAGGCTTATTTGCAGTCGTCAAGCCAGAACACACGTGCCGTGGCATTGTCGTGCCTGTATAATTATGGCAAAGAGGGCAGGCGTGTATTCCGCGAACTTGCCAATGCAGGTTTGGACGATACACGTTTCTTCGAGCAGATTGAGTCCACGGGTCCTAAATCGTAATGCTTATGTGGGAACAGTTACTATACATATACGGTTACTTGATATTCTTCTACTCACTGACACTGATTTTGTCGTACGTGATGCTGTTGGTGTTGTCCTATATACGTGCATCGAGGTATATGCGCTGGACGTCGGACCATATACTGTACGCAGTGGAGGGTAGTCCGTTTGCGCCGGGTGTGAGTGTGGTTGCCGGTGCTTACAATGAGGAAAAGACGATAGTGGACAATGTGCAGTCGTTGCTGAAGATGGACTACCCCAACTTTGAGGTGGTGATAGTGAATGACGGCTCGAAAGACCACACACTGGACCTGTTGATCAGCAATTTTGCGCTGGTGGAGACCCCATACGAATATGTGCCAAGGGTACACTGCAAACCGTTCAAGCGGCTGTTCCGCTCGACAGACCCGCGCTTTTCGCGGCTGACGGTAGTGGACAAGGTGAACGGCGGCAGTAAGGCGGATGCCATCAATGGTGGTCTGAACGTGGTACGTACTCCGTACTTTGTGAATACGGACGTGGACTGCCTGTTGGCGCGCGATGCCATCAAACACTGTATTTTCCCCATCCTGCAGGACCGCACAATTATAGCGGTGTCGGGAACGATGTCGATGTCGAACGGCGCGACCACAGAGGACGGCGTGATAGTGGATATTGCGCCTTCATCGCGCCCCATCCCGCTGTTCCAGGACTTGGAGTACAAGCGCAGTTTCCTTGTGGGAAAGATGGGTTGGAGTCAGATAAACGCCATGAACAACGTGTCCGGCGGCTACGGTTTGTTCAGTACGGAGGTGGTGTTGTCGGCGGGCGGCTATGCGTCGGACTCGTTTGCAGAGGACATGGATATGATTACGCGCATGATGGGTTTCTGCCTGGAGCAGAGACGTCCTTACCGCGTGGTGCAGATACCTCACACCTGCTGCTGGACAGAGGGTCCGGACAACGTGAAAGTGCTGAAGAGACAGCGTATCCGTTGGGGACGAGGGTTGATACAACATATGTGGAAACACCGGTACATGATATTCAATCCGCGTTACAAGCGCCTGGGACTTATTACGATGCCCTATACGTTGCTGTTCGAGTTCCTGGCGCCTATCATCGAGGCGATAGGATTGATTATTATGATTTTCCTTATATTCACCTACTCTATCAACTGGAAAACGTTCTGGATATTGTTCCTTGCCATCTACGCCTTCTCGTTCACGCTGTCCACCTTTGTGATATTCTACGACTACAAAGCGGGCGGTTCGTATAACAAGTCGGTGAGTTACCTGAAGTTGGTAGTAGCCGCTTTGTTCGAGCCGATAGTCTATCACCCGATGATTGTGTTCTTCTCGCTGACGGGGTATTACAACTACCTGACGAACAAGACGGCATCTTGGGGCGTAATGGTACGAAAGGGAACGAAGAAAAAGAAATGACGGGCATGAAGTGGAGACTGATATATATTACGTTGTTGTTACTGCTGCCGGTGGCTGTGTCAGCACAAAGCGGTGGTGTGCGCAGACGTTCCCATAAGGATGTGGAAACGGAGGGCACAGTCTCCAAACGGATGCAGGAGTTGAACGAACGTGCCCATAGCCGCCTTAGCGGTGGCATGAGTTTGTCGCCCCAACAATATGAGGACACCATCCGCGCCCTGTTCAAGCAAGACCGCTGGCACGATGCCGAACCGCTGTTAGTGTCGGCAGAAAGGGAGTGGGAAGGCCGGTCGGTGATCTGCTACCTGATCGGGCGGTATTGGTACCACGAGGAGAATGTGGATTTGGCGCGGCGGTACCTGTTGCTTGCGATGCTGGATGACGAGAGTAACACCGAGGCGCTGGAACTGTTGGTACGACTGGAGGAGAATGAGCACAACTACGCCACCGCCATTGTTCACGTCAATGACCTGCTGGAGTTCAGTCCGTATAATATCGGTCTGTGGCGCAAGAAGATAGATCTGTACCGCATGTTAGGGAACAACAAAGAGGCGAACCGGTTGCTGGAACGACTGTCTGAGATTTACCCAGACGACGAGCAGATACGCAAAGACATTATATATCAAAAGGAACAAGAGTATGTCCAGTTGAGTAAACAAGGCAATGAACGTGAGTCGCAACAGGCGATTGAGGAACTGATCAGCCGCAATCCGAAGGATGTGCAGTACTATCTGGACTTGTCCGGTTCGTTGCTGAAAGAGGGCAAGACCGATGAGGCCATTGCTGTATGCGCCAAGGGTGTGTTCAACACGCATGGCAACCGGAACCTTATCCGGCGGCGCGTGTCCATCTTGTCCGATTGTGCGCGGTATCAAGAGGCGGAGCAGTACCTGGATGAGTGTATCCGAAAGTATGGTTCGACCGGTTTGACAGACCTGCGTGCCTACCTACGGGAGCAGGCTGCATACGCCGCCGACCAAGCCGATGCCTATACCCGTCACGAGCGTATCTACGCCACTACCGGCTCGGAGGACGCCTTGAACTGGTTAGTCTCCAACGCCATGCAGCGCGGTTGGTGGGACGATGCGCAGTACTATCTGCATGAACAGCAACAGAGGTATGGAAAGACCAAGTCTGTTTTGTCCAAACAGTTCCTGGTAGAGAAAAGGTTAGGTAATGAGCGGACGGCTTCGCGTATCCTGGAAGAACTGTACCAAGTGGACCGTAATGATGCGGACATACGCGAACAGTTGGCGGAGAAGCGCCTGAAAGAGGGTGTGGGTCTGATGCAAGAAGAGATGTGGAAAGAGGCGTTGGTACCGTTGCGGCAAGCCGACAGCCTTACTACGGATGCGGACATGCACGAGGTGTTGGCGCGGCGGATACGCACCTGCGAGGCTTTGTTGCCGGATACGACCGCCAAAGACAGTCTGGACCAACTGCAGCACTCGATGTTGTATGAGAAAGCGCATAATTTAGACTCGGCGTACGCGTGCCTGATGCGTTACCGTCCCTCGTTGGATGAGTTTCATGAAGTACAACGCCACCGCTATACTTTGCAGTCCAAACTGATGAAAAACAGCCTTTCCTTCGAGTACCAGTTGGTGCGCAGGACGAGTACGGACGCATGGAACAACAACGCCCGCGCGACTTATTCCCGCAGTTTCAAGCACGATGCGTTTGATGTGATGGCAGGGTATGCAGGACGGGAGACATCCGCGTGGAAAGAGGAACTGAGTGAGACCAAAGATACGACATACACCACAGCGGGAGGCTCGGGTTTCGAGGTAGGCGGCATGTACTACCACTATTTCGAGTGGGGAGACCTCAGTGCGGGCGGTTCGTGGGCAAGCAAGTTCTTCCCGAAGGCGACGGCAAAGGTGTCGGTTACGGAAAATCTGCCGCAGAGTTGGACACTGAGTGAGCGCTTGCAGTGGCGATACATAGCGGACGAGACCAAATACCATGTGTTCTCTGCGGGCTTGTCTGCCGCATGGAGCAGCGAGAACGGGTTTGTGCTGACTCCGGCACTGGACGCTTTCCTGATGCAGAGACATGTGTACCTGAACGGCGGTTTCAAGATGATGTACCTACCGTTGGACGGTGACAGGAGCAACGTATTCGTGTCGGTTGGTGCCGGTAATGCGCCGGACTTGTCCTTGATGGACAGCAACATGCCCTTGGTATTCAACATGCTGAACACCAACATGAGTGCAGGCGGCTTCTACCTGATAAACGGCCATTTCGGCTTGTCGGGCAGTGTGGATTGGTATCTGATGGGAGACAACAAGAACACGATACGTAACTATATCTACTTACATTTAGGAATGAGTATATTCTTTTGATGAAGAACAAGTTGTACATATGGATATGGGTGCTATGCATGGTGGCAGCGGTGAGCAGCGGCTGTCGTAAGTTGGTGGGTCCGACGAAGGTGACAGTAGTGGACAATGACCGTCACTATGTGCCCATCCTGCAAGGCGAGATCCTGAGGATGTATTGGACACTGCGCAATGACGGGGAGGAGCCGTTTGTGATAGAAGATGTGCAGCCGGCGTGCAGTGCCATTAAGTTGGTATCAGACCCTCCGACCGTGGTGGTACAGGGTGATTCGGCGGTGATGATTTTCGATTTTGACACCGAGAAGAACGTGAACATGACAAGCCATATTATCCGCATATACGGAAATGCCATTCCTGACGGAAAGGTGGAGTTGCTGTTTGACGTGAATGTGGTGCGTGGTACGCTGGGTAAGACAGACTATGAGGAGCGCTTTTTCAGCCGCTATGAAGGGGACGGTTCCCAACAAGGGAAGAAGATCAGGAGGAATGCGTACGACATCATACCCATGGAAACCAATACGTACGAAATCCATTTTGCCCCGAACAAGAATGAGATTTTGCCCGAATCGATGGTCGAAATAGAACGGATAGCCGTGCTCATGCAGGACAACCCGCACCTTTCGTTCGAGGTGCAAGGGCACACGGACTCTGT
>CAMOMF010000156.1 GCA_946619625.1 uncultured Bacteroidales bacterium | reverse complement strand
CAGTTGGGACCGATGTTCACGGTGGGTGTCTCGCTCAAACCGGCCATCTCCGCATATGAAATGTACAACTCCTTTGGCTTGGGTGCCGATGTGGGCGGGCATTTTGTCTTGCCCGGACAGGGACTCGAAGTGGGCTTGGCATTGCAGAATATAGGATGGCAACTCAAGGGCTTTTATACCGATGGAGTCGGGGATAGTAGGCTCGAAATGTTGCCCCTGAACCTGCAGTTGGGAATCAGCTACAAACTGCCGCATGCACCCATCCGGTTCTCTTTCACTGCACATAACCTCCAGCGCTGGAACCTCGACTATCAGGTGGCGAACATTGGTACTCGCCGCGGCGGGGAGCGCGTACAGTACGCTTCTACCACCAACGCCAAGTGGTACGACATGCTGTTCCGACACACTATTTTTGCCATTGACATTGTTCCTAAGTCCAACAAGTTCTGGATTACCCTTTCTTACAACCACAGACGCCGTCAGGAACTCAACCTGATTGACACCGGTGCCAACGTAGAGCAAAAGTCGCTGGCAGGCTTCGCACTCGGCGCAGGACTTAATATCAAAGGTGTACGTGTTGGCATCGCCGCCAGTCAATACACTCGCTCCAACTACACCTTCCAGTTCTCCCTTGCCCTCGATATGAACAAACTGATAAAGAACTAATCAAACAACATCAAACAACATCAAACAACTTCAAACAACATCAAACAACATCTAACAATATCAAACAACTTCAAACTCCAAAGCCATGCCGGACAATAACAAAATCGTTGTAGCCATTGATGGTTACTCCTCTTGCGGAAAATCCACCATTGCCAAGGCACTTGCCAAAGCGGTAGGGTATAAATACGTGGACACGGGTGCCATGTACCGCTGTGTCGCGCTCTATGTTCTACGCAACGCACCATTTTCTTTGCAACAAGGAGTGGACGAAGCGTGGCTGCAAGACCGGTTAGCCGGCATACATATTTCTTTTGCTTTGCAACCCGACGGCTCGCAGCACACATTGCTCAACAATGAAGATGTGGAGAAACAAATACGCACCCTTGAGGTGGGGAACGCCGCCTCACAGATTAGCACCATCGGCTTTGTGCGCAGGGCTATGGTGGCACAGCAACAAGCCATGGGAGCCGACAAAGGTTTAGTCATGGACGGGCGCGACATCGGTACCGTGGTTTTCCCCCATGCCGAACTTAAATTATTCCTTACCGCCTCACCTGAGATACGGGCGCAGCGACGTTTCGACGAACTGGTGGGTAAGGGCGAAAAGCCCGATTTCAACGAGGTTTTGGCAGACGTACGTGACCGCGACTATCGTGATACTCACCGCACCGAGTCCCCCCTCCGCCAAGCCGAAGACGCCGTCCTAATCGACAACAGCCACCTCACTCCCGAACAGCAATTGGCGGAAGTGCTTACCATCTTCAATAACAGGCTTAACTCCCCCGCCGCCAACAATTAACCCCCAAAAAACTTGCCCAATCGTAATTCGTTCAATCGCAACAATCTCATGGTTACTATCGACAAAGAGTCTGGCTTTTGCTTTGGCGTTGTCACTGCCATTCAGAAAGCCGAGGAAGAGTTGCACAACAGCGGCTCTCTCTATTGTTTGGGCGATATAGTCCACAATGGTCAGGAAGTGGACCGCCTGGCATCCATGGGGCTGAAAACCATCGACCACCAACAGTTGGAGCAGTTGCACGGCGTGAAAGTGTTGTTACGTGCACACGGCGAACCACCCTCCACCTACGAAAAAGCACGACAGAACGACATCTGCATCATTGACGCCTCCTGTCCGGTGGTGCTGGGCTTGCAAAAGCGTATTCGCAAGCAGTACGAGGCTATCCGCGGGCGCGAGGATTGTCAAATAGTAATATTCGGTAAACCGGGGCACGCCGAGGTGGTGGGGTTGGAGGGTCAAACCGACAACACAGCCATTGTCATCGAGCACTTGCAGGACGTGGACCGTCTGGACCTGAGCAAGAACACCTATCTGTTCTCACAAACAACCAAGGATGTGGAAGAGTTCGCCCGGATAGTGGCGGAAATAGAACGCCGGTTCAAAGGACAAGAGTTTGTGTGGAAAGATACCATCTGCCGGCAAGTGTCGGGACGTAGCCGCCATATCCAGGACTTTGCCCGTCAGAACGATGTGGTCTTCTTTGTAGGGGGCAAGAAGTCCAGCAATGGAAAGGTGCTTTTCCAATTGTGCAAACAAGCCAACCCCCTGTCTTTTTTCATCTCAGGACCCGAAGAGATAACCGACGAACAGATTCGTGCATGCAAAGGAAAGGCGGTGGGAATCTGCGGAGCCACCTCCACACCGCTTTGGCTGATGCAGAAATGCAAAGAGCGGCTTTCGTAGCCGCCCTTTCTTGCTTGACCAAAAGGTCTTTTATTTTGCATCACCGGCATGTCATTACCTCACGTAGTGACTAACGCGAAGTCAATAGGCTATACTCACCCATGCGCGAAGTCGCCAATAAGTGTAGGCCGGTGTCTGCTGTTATTTGTACATGAACCGCTTGATACTGCGTTTCGGAGTCTTCTCAAACTCTTCTTTCACAATCTCAATACCACTAATCTGGCTGTAGTTAGGCAATTGCTTGTTCACCAAAATAAGGTCCTCACGCAGTTTGTCTGCGATGTTCTTTCCACCCAACTCAGGCTTGCCTTCCAGTTCGAAATCGGGGAAGATTAGCGCCACCAACTTATGGTCGCGGTCCACTACGATTGACTCAACCACTTCGTCTAACGAGTTCAGCTTGTCCTCAATCTCCTCAGGGTATATATTCTGTCCCGAAGGTCCGAGAATCATGTTCTTGTTACGCCCTTTGATAAAGATATTACCCTCTTTGTCAAGCAGACCCAGGTCGCCGGTGTGCAACCAGCCGTCGTCTTCCAGCACAGCCTTCGTAGCTTCGGGGTTCTTGTAGTACCCCAGCATGGTAGCCTCACCCTTCACAAGGATTTCACCCACCTCTTTCAGCGGGTCGGCTGAGTCAATCTTCACCTGCATACGGTCCACAATCTGTCCGCAACTGTGCGCCACAAACTCTTGCCACTTGACGTACGAGATAAGTGGTCCGCATTCGGTCATACCGTACCCTACCATGAAGGGGAAACCTACATCCATCAGGCATTTCTCCACCTCACCGTTAAGGGCTGCACCGCCGATGATGAGTGTATGCAACTTGCCACCGAACGCCTCAACCAATCCTTCACGCACTTTGTTGCGGATAATCTTGCCCAATACCGGCACATTCCACAACAAACGGATAGCCGGTTTGCTGATCATAGGTTTGATTTTCTTCGCATAAATCTTCTCCAATACCAAAGGTACAGTCAGAATCAGGTAGGGATGGCAGTCGTGGAAGGCTTTCATCAGTACCGGCGTGGTCAAACGCGTAATAAAGAACACATGCGTCCCGCCTGCCAATTGATAGATGAACTCGAACATCATGCCGAACATGTGCGCCAGCGGCAGCATCGAAACGATATTGTCCGACGGACCGTTAGGAATGTGCTCCTTTCCGTACGTGCAGTTGGTGGACAGGCTCCGGTAGGACAACATCACACCCTTCGGGTCTGAAGTCGTTCCCGAGGTGTAGTTGATAAGGGCGAGGTCGTCCAGATTGTCATCACGATAATTGACGTCCGCCGCAGAGTAGCCATTGGGATATTTGGCTTTGAAACTTTCCTCCAGGTGGTCAAAAGCCTTCTGATACTCTTCTGTCTGTGCGTAAATGACGGAAAAGTCCTTCATGCCGATAATCGCCTTGATATTCGGCAGATTCTTGGGGTCAATCTTGGTGGCAACTACCGGACCGACTAACAGAATCTGAGAGTCCGAGTGGTTCACTAATTTTTCTACGTCAGGACCGGTGAAGTCGGGCAGAATACTTACTGCCACTGCGCCATATGCTAATACTGACAAGAAACTGATACCCCAATTGGAGGAGTTTCCGCCGCAAAAAGCAATCTTCTCGCCTTTTTTTACGCCGACCATTTCAAAATACAAGTTCAGTTTCGCAACCTGAGTGGCAATCTCGCCGTAGGTGTAATTCACATTTTCACCAAAATCCGAGAAACCCGGATTGTTCCAACCCTCTTTTATGGAGCGGTTGATGTAGGTGAACATGTGTGTTGTTGGTGTGTTCAGATGTTCCATATAATAATAAATAGTTTTGTGTCGAATAGTTTTACGTTTTGTGCCCGAATAGTTTTGCGTTCGTGTATGATGCTCACACAAAACGCAGTGCAAAGTTACAAAAAAGTGCGGATATGGAAAAATAAATGTGATTTTCACTCCTATTTAGGGGTAAAATATGCCTATTTAGGGGCGAAATACCTTATTTGGGGACAAAAATTACCCGAAAACTTGCATAAATGAAATAAAAGTTGTACCTTTGCACCAACAAAAAAACGAACTTAATATGGCACGCAAACGAAACAAAAGAAATAGTCCCACGCTGTGGTACATAGTTGTTATAATTGCTCTGGTGGCTGCCGGACTGTCTTATTGGCAGGAAAGCAACGATGGCGCAAGACAGGATAAACAGGCAGAGTCTTTTGCCGCTACAGTGCCGATGGAATCGGACGCTTCGGCATCTGAAGTCTTGCCGACCGAGGGCTGGGAATTGGCACAGGTGGACTCCGCATGCGCCGAGCAAATCATTGTTCACACGGGTTACACGGTTAGTTACAACCCCTTGCTCATGGTACCCAATTGGGTGGCGTACGAGTTGACCGATGCCGAGACTTCCGGCGAAGGAAAGCGCAGCGACCATTTCCTGCCCGACCCGCTGGTTGAGGGAGATGCGGTAGTGTCGGCAGACTATAAAAGTTCCGGCTACGACCGGGGACACATGGCACCTGCGGGCGACATGAAATGGTCGGAGCAGGCAATGAAAGAGAGTTTTTACATGACGAATATGTGTCCTCAACTGCACAACGTGAATGCCGGTGACTGGAAAGAATTGGAAGACTTGGCGCGCAGTTGGGCAAAACAATATGGTAATATTTACATTACTTGTGGTCCCATTGTGGAAGAAAACCACCAAACGATTGGCACCACGCGCAAGATTGCCGTGCCTGCGGCTTTTTACAAGGTTTTCCTCCGCCGGACCGATGACGGTTGGCGCTCCATTGGGTTTGTTTTGCCGAACAGGGCAGGCAGTCGTCCCTTATTGACCTATATTGCCTCGGTGGACGAGATAGAGGCGCTCACCGGTATAGACTTTTTCTATTCGTTACCCGACGACGTGGAAGAAACCATTGAAGCGCAATGCGAGCCTGCCTCGTGGGCTCTATCCCGCAAGGCACAATAAATGTCACATGTAACTCCTATTATCCCCCCTCACTGCAAATGAGCCAAAAGCCACTCGTCCAACTGGTTCTCTGACGATAAGCCCAAGTGCTCCTTTATGCGCAGGCGTCTGCCCCATATGGTACGTTTCGTCAGGTTCAGCAGACGGCAAATATCACTGATATCTACACCCAGTACCGTCAAGGCGATTACTTGCAGGTCAGACGCCGTCAGCGATGGATGATCCTGCTTCAGGCGCACCAGGTAATTACTATAGTTGGCATTAAACTCCTGCTGAAACAAAGCCCACTGCTCTTCTGTCATGACCAAGTTGGTCTCTACAAACTCCTGCACCCATGCCGGCACCTTGTCTTCTTGGTGGCGTTTCATGCTCTCCTGCATACTTTTACTCATCTGAATGCGTTGCGCCAACAGACGACCCATGCTCGAACGGCGTATTTCCACCTCAGAGCGCAGGCGCGCTATCTGCATCTCACGCTCGGATGTCTCTATCAGCCGCTGTGCACGCCTCCTTGAGGACACCAGCACCAGCACAATCAGCCCGGCTAAAATCACTACTGCCACTATAAACAGTGCCAGCCACAGTCGCTGTTTCTCCACTTGCAACTGCAGGTTTTTCTCCCGCTCACTGGCATTGTCGAACTGTTCCGATATGGTAAACGTCCTGCTCATACCCGTGGCTTCTATCTCACCGCTCTGCTTGTTGTACAGGCTCAGCAAGGTCGCGTAGGCTTGAGCGTTTTGTCCCAACTCATGCTGATAACGGCTCAGCAGAAAAGCGTACTTGTCTCTGCTCCAACGCTCCTCTGCCGTATCTGCCGCCAAGACATTCAGGTACATGCGCGCCGAGTCCAAACGGTGTTCGCGCAAGTAGTACCGAACCAGGTCATAGGCGTAGCGTTTCTGTCCCGCCGAGTCACATAGGAAACGGCTCAAACGGACCAACTCATCCGACATCGGATCCAACCTGCTCAATGCAGCATAGCGTATGTCTGCCGAGGTCAAAGTGTCCAACTGCGGAGTAAAACTCAGCGCCTTTTCGAATGCCTCTTTCCTAATCGCACTGTCACGGGTGGTTCTGCCCACTTCACGCCAGCCGCATGCCGCATACAGTGCCAAGCCCGCCTGGTCCAAGTGGGGTACGGCGTCCACATAATACCGGTTGGCAACATCGTACAGTTGTTCCGTCTCACTGATACGCCCCATTTTGTAGTACGTCATTCCCACCAATATATCCGGTACTACCGCACCCTCAAAAAGGTGTTCCGCTTGTTTCAAGTGCTGCATGGCTGTGGCGTTCTCACCTATCAGGTTGCAGTATGCACCGGCTATATAGTACGCCTCTCCGGCAAAACGACGCATGTTCCGGCTCTCACAGTACCGGCCTTCTTCCTCTAAATCGGTTTCCAACGGCAAGGCATGGGCCAACTTCAGTCGCGCGTGCGCTCGCGTTATATTATATATGTGTCTGTCCGACTCCGACAAGCGCACACTCTCCAGTTGCTCCAACATTGCGTTGGCCAGCACAGGATTACTCCACAGGCTGTCCACTGCCATGCCAAGGGTCGAATCCCACACTCGCTCACTGTTACGCGAGCAACCTGCAAGGACCGTTATCGCTACTATGACTACCCAATATCGTTTCATAACTGCCTTTTTTGTTCAGACTGCAGTTTCTTACCCGTGACATCGTAACGCTCGTTGCCACGAATGATAATCACGTGCCCGTCCTCAATAATCTTGCGGACATTCGAGCCATGACGGGTGTCACCGGACACGTCCTCCAGACCGTTGCGCAGAACACTCAGGTCGATGATGTATGGTGCCCACGGAGTACCGATATGATCGTCCGACACATACGTCTGCGTGCCATCTATAGTCACTATCTCGCCGTTAAGAACAGTCTTTATCTCCATCGCCTGACCTGCCCCCTCGCCGCTAATGACGAGGTAATAGAGACCATCCTCCGAGGCACGTACCGCCCCTCGGCACTCTTCCGCCACAAACGCACCTATCTCACAACTGTCCACCACGGACTCTCCATCCACAAGACGAATGGTCATCGTCATGTTATTGGGGTAGGCGTGACGGTCAACAGGAGTGAAGATTTGGACATTTGTCTCTTGGGCAAATAGGACATTCTGCCTCTGCGGCGCACCAAGTATACCCGGAGCACCCACTGGCTGGTAGAAGTCAGCAGGATAAGTGAACGACTTGGATTTACTATCCGTACTGTAATACAGGTAACCATGCCCGCTCTCAAGGGCTTTCAGTGTGCCCTCCCAGCCATGTGCAATATCGAAGATAGACACCGCCGTCTGAGACTTGATAATATCACCATGCATAGGAGAAACACCCGACAAGGCGGCATCTAACCGCTTGGTGTTAAGCGGTGTATAAGGTATCCAGTTCCAGCCCGGGGCTATCTCCACAGGCATCTCGTCCATCGAAAGTTGACGACCCCTAATCGACAATTGGGAGTTAAGCTCTGCCGTCTGGGTGGATGGCGTGCGACTGATCTTCATCTTGTACATCTTGTTCACCTCCGGTTTGAGACTGCCGCGCCACTCAGCGCCATTGCTCTGGATGTAGTTGCCCGTATCCTTTAGCAGTATGTTCCAACCGCTGTAGTCGGCAAACAAAACGTCACAGTATTGCGTCTCAGGATCCACTCCTAAGCTGATCCAGTTCCAGTTCTCATGAACGGAAAGCAGTTGCTCCACTTTGTCCGACTTGGTCCAGATAACAGGCACATCAAAGTTGCCCACCAACGCATCCTGCTTGAACAAAATAGTCGTATCCTTACCCGCAACGGCTATCTGTGCATCGGTGTATGCCACACCCTTCGACGCGTCCCAAATGCGGAAAGAGATAGGCTTACCGCCGTCTTTCGAAGGGATGTCCAGCCCGTACACATTCAGCGTCACGTACGCTGCTCCGCGCATTTGTTCAGGTGATGACACTCCCCGACACTCGCCACCAATGAACGCAGCAACCATACTCTCAGGACTCTCCATCAGAATACCGCCCAAATACACCTGGCCAATAATCGTCATCGAGTGGTCGTACAGGGTCGGATCAACCGTCCAGTTGGGGGTCTCACCGCGCACTTTCATCACGATACGCAGCGGCTCCAGTATCTCGTTGTTGCCCTTCAGACCTATGGTCACATCGTAGTTGCCTACAGGTACAAACTGAGTAACGGAGAAAGTGAGCGTCTTGGTGCGTAGCGGTCCTACATCAAAGCTATTGACAATCTGACTGTTTACCGTCTGACCATTTTCCACCAGACTCAACCACTCAGGCATGCCCGCAATCGTGTAGTACTCTACCTGACCGCTTTTGTTCTCTATATCCACACTGAACCGGTACTCCTCACCGTATTTCTTGGCGATGTTAACCGAGTCACGCAACCATACCAGCGTGTTCTGCTGTACGTATGCTGTCCATTTGATAGGGTCGGACATGTTGCCGTGAAGGTCATGCACCTCCGCCACAGTGATGTTCAGCGTAGTGCCCTCTATGTCGCGCGCACTCACCTCGGCGGGAGCCAAGTTAATGACCACCTTGCGCTCAGACGCCACCGGAACGGCGGTGATACGAACCTCCGACGGAGCACTTTTCAGTGCAGGAGTGGACCGTACAGACATACTGGCAGGGGCTGACACATCGCCGGCGTTGCCCGACAACGACCGCGGAGCCATGTTCTTAAGTGTGAAACCTTTGGTACGCACTCCGTTGATGGTTGAATCCTTCTCGAACGGATAGTACGCTATCAGACCACGGGAATAGAGGTCCGCTGTATCTATCGTGTTGTACATATTACTCAGCAGACGCTCCTCCGTAAGGGTGGCTTTCCAGATACGGATCTCATCCACCATACACAGTTCACCGCCCTTGCCGAAAGCCAAACCGGCACCATGCAGGACCGGCACATCCGCCTCCGCAATGACTGCCGTACGCTTGCCGTCCAAATAGAACGATGCCGCCTGACCGCGAACAACATTCAGCGCCAAATGATGCCAATTCGACCATACATTCGGGAAATCCTCACTGGACACTACTGTCTGCGACTTCACTCCATAGTCTAACACCAGGTTGTACAGCGAGTCGTAGTGCAGACACATGTTGTCAGTCGCAAAAACAGTATCACCGTTGGATATCATCGACGGCCAATACCACAACTCTATGGCATAGCTGTCGTTCCTACCCGTGTTCACAGTCGAGATGTCCGCTTGACAGCCGGTCACACTGTCCAGGCGCAGCGAGTAGTTCACCCCTTCAATGCTCCACATGTCCGGCACCTGGAAATCATGCGTATGGCGCGTGTCAGATGCTATCTGACCGTGACCCTCTTTCATCGGCCAATAGTTGGTCATACCATACGTGTACGCATCTTTCATCTCGTATTTTTTCCCGCAGGCCTCCACTACATCGCGGTACATGTTGTACAAGGCCAGGTCATGGATATTGGCGTCAATAGGACCTAAGTACAGGTAATTGTCCTCTGCATAGTCCACCACCTGCACCTCCATTGCTGACATCTTCTGATTCTGAAAAAGCCATACCGTCGTGTCACCATACTGAGCCAGCAAGTTGAATGTCATGTTGTCCGCTTTGTAGTTCATGGCAAGGAAAACCCACTGGTCGTACGGCAGCGTCGCCTCGCTCAAGAAACGTACGCCGGCTATCCGTACCACTGCATGACCTGCACTGTCCGTCGATAGAGCGAAACTGTTTTCTCCCGAACCTTGGCGCAGAATAATGCCGTTCCTATGTATGTTCAGCCAACACTCCATCGAGAAATTACCGTTCAGGAACACAGGGTTCATCGTCTTTGCCTCTTCGCTAAACGGCAATATACGCAACGACACATCGTGGTCTATCGGGCGACCGTTCAGTTTAGCCGAAACAATGATGTTCTTGTCACCCACATAGCCCGGAACGATGTCCTCGTTGAACTCTATCGACAATTGGTCGCCGATGCCCAGTATGCCGTTCGACGGAGCCGGAGTGAACAGCGGGCGGGGTTTCGTCATATCCTTGATAACCTGAGTCACCTCACTGAACACCTGCACCATTTCTTTGTCATATGGCGTTGTGGTGAATGCGCGGAACTCATAGTTGCCCTCGGGGTAGGACAGGTCGTTCGACATGTCAACCGTCAAGCGCAAATCACCTGTCTCGGGCAGGAGCGTCCGGGACGACCCTGTAGTATCCGCCGCACTCTTCTCCCATGTAAACAGATTCGTCCACTCAGTGTTACCCGCGAAACGGTACTGTACACCAATGTTCTTCAGGTTGCGGAACTGACGGTTGAAGCCCGACAGCCGCAGTTGCAACTTACCCTCGCCCGTGGTGGGGTCGGTGTTCACAATGGGGTTCGACACCGTAAGCGTCACCGGCGATGAGGAGGGCGTGAAATGCGCACTCAGCATCGCCACATCATAGATAATCGTAGGCTGGTACTGCGACTTGAACCATATCTCTATACTGTCATAGTCCAATATCGACTCGTCCGTCTGGCGCAGAGTGATCACCTTCTGCGTCGTCTCGCTTTGGTTCAGATAAACCGAGCGGCCGTTGATAGGCGTTCCGTCCATCAGTATCTCCAAACCATGAGGGTTGCTCCGCTCAGGAATACCCAGGTCGTAACTGAAGTTCAGAACTTGGTGCGCATGGGCCATGTTCGTGCAATATAGCACCGCTGTGGCGGCGTGACCCGCAGGGATATCAGTAATAGTCAGGTGCTCGCCCGGCGCACTGTCACCTGTCCCTATACGGATATTCGGCTGTTCCATCTGTACCGAACCGTTACCCAATGCCACGTGCTCACCTGCATCGTTCGTGTAGTAGTGCGTCGAGTCCACCGGCTCATAAGGGTTATATGTCTGACCACCGAACAGCGAGAATATCTTGCTGTTGCTACCGCTCTCCGATGGATACATGTTAACCGAAAGGTCCACATCGCGGTTGCCGTCTGACAACACGTACTCCCACTCTGTGTAGTTCTTTTCGTCATCGCCTGCACCGGACACACTGCCGCCGCCTACCGACGACTTGACATTCACAATGGCACCGAACGAGATGAATCCGCTGTACTGGAAACCGAATTTCTCGCCCAGCACCGCTCCTACCTTGTACGTGGTCTGGTATTGGTCTATCGCCGTCGTGTCGTGCCGGATAACGAAGGTACGGGACGTTCCGCCGTCAATAGAGTAGTTCTTTGGTGTCTGCTCTTCTATCGCACGCACTTTCGCCTCCTCGTTCTTCCGAATGTAGTACTCCCATGCGCCTATCTGATTGTTGCACCACTCCACGCTGTCTATCTCCGTCTCCTTCGGGAACAGTGTATCCGCCGGCTGGACAAACACATAGGTGGCACTGTCACCGTAGTGCGGGTCACTCGGGCGGAGCCATGTGACACATTTCACATGCTCACTGTTGTTCAC
The DNA here is from genome assembly GCA_946619625.1 of uncultured Bacteroidales bacterium. Taxonomy (GTDB): domain Bacteria; phylum Bacteroidota; class Bacteroidia; order Bacteroidales; family Paludibacteraceae; genus Colicola. Next base: position 7,034 of record CAMOMF010000156.1, on the reverse strand, counting down.
ATAACTGCGGGCGGCGTGCTCCGACCCGACCTGCGTCAGGTACTGCGCACGCTGGTCTTTCCATTTGGGAATCATTACGTTCTCCAGTTCGTACTGCGTGTAGGCGAACTCGGTGTTAATCTGCTGGCCAAAAGCCAGGTCGTCCTCCAGCACAATACCGTACTTGCCCGTCTCTACGTTCTTCTTCACCTGTACGTGACGACTGGTGCCAACCAGCAGATTCTTCGCCATACCTACATACACATCGCCACATGCACCTACGTACGGCGACTTGTCGCTCGTCGAGATACTCTCTATCGTCGTCGTCTCGTAGATGGAATCATACCTATGGGTGTATTGCCATGAAGCCTCTACGCCTACATCTGTCTCACGCTTCACCGTGTTGCCGGTTAACATCATCACACCTATACCATTTCCTACTGTCACGTCCACACCGCCGAGGACAGTGGCGACCAAACTGTGGTTGCCGTACCGGATGTACGTGTCGTAGTGCGTGTGCGTCTCCACCTTTCCACGCTTCAACGTGGTCTTCGACTGTGCACCATAGGGGTCTCGCAGAATGAACTGCACAGCATCCGGACCTTTGGTGACGAAGTTATTACCTGTCGTCAGTTGGCCTAACACGATGGCATCCATGCGGAAGGGTTCATAGGTGCGGTTGTCCCGTTTGAGGGTGATGGTGAACTGCCTCGTGAAGGGCGCAACGATGTTCGGAGCACCAACGGTCCATGGCAGCAACGCACGCCCGTTCTTGTCCAATATCAGTTTGTGGTGTTTCATCTGATAGATCGCACCGGGCGTGTAGCGGACACTATCCTCTGGTGCCTCGTAGATGACCATCTGGTCGGCACTCATCTCGTTGCCGATGGTCAGTTCCTGTCCGTTCAGGTTCACCGTGTCCGTCACGGGGGTAGCGTAGTCTTTGTTGATATACGCCTCGTAGCCGTGTATCTCGTACTCTGTCCGGTCCAACATCCGGTAAACAGGGTACCCGAACATGTAATGCACGCCCAGGCTGTCTTTTGTCCATACCCCGCGGATGGTATCGTTATGCGTCTCGTCAATAGGAACAATGAGTGAATCCACGCCAAATGCACCTGTGGGGTGCTTTCTCTCTACTACATCCACTTGCGGGGAGGCGTAGTAGGTGAGCACCTGCTTGACGTTGTATTGGTAGGTGCCCTTCACTGTGTCACCCTGCTCTGTCACTTGCCGGATAGAGTCGGTGTACAACTGTTTGGGGTTGCTGAGGTCTATCTCGGGCAGAGAGGTGAACTCAATATGGTCGTTGGACGCAATCACAACACTCTTCATTACATACTTGAGCGGCGGCAGTTTGGCACTGAACTCGCCCGTGGCGCTGTCAGTAGTGATATAGATGTACTTGGTATTTGCCGCGTCACCCGAACCTGTCCATGCGTGACTCCGAATACTAACCGTGTCACTCTCGAAGGTACGGTCCGAAGTGGCAGGCGTGATGTAGTCGTTCTGGCAGTTGAACGAGAAAGACTCGTTGTTCAGGCGGAGGGTGATAGTTGCCACACCGATGTTGTTCTTCGACTCACCGAAGCCAACGGGTATAGTGTCGTTGTACTTAGCACCGGCTACACGCCCCGAGAAGTTAACCAAAGTGGAATCGAAGAAATCGTGCTGTACGCGGTCTGCGAAGTTGTACGTTCCTTCCAATGGGAAGCGTCCGCCGTCCACCATGTAGTGGCTGTCCTCCAGTTTGGCTTCCACGTAGTGTTCCCCGATAGGTACGTTTATGCTGTAGAAGCCGTCTTCATTGGTCTGCTGTGCCTTGCCATTGGCGGTGAGGAGCGTTCCATCCACATAGAGTTGGATTCCCTCGGCGGGGATGTTCGTGCCGGCATAGTAAATATGTCCGGTCATGGGGAAAGAAGAGACGTCCTCGAAGTCGATATTGTTCGCTGTGAGTGAAGTGGGGCTGATGAAAAGCGAGCGCACGTTGGGGTTGAACTCGTGAATACCTTTCTCCGGCACGATAGTGTAGGATGAGCCGCTGCCCATGAACGGAATACCGCGGATGAGGTACTCGCCCTTTTCATTGGTCACACCGTAACGTGAGAGTTGTTGCTCTGACGGTATGATAGTGGAAGAAGTGATGTTATTGCCTACGGTGGCATGACGTCCATTCGGTAGGTCGCTGGCGTAGGAAGCATCGAAGGCGTACCGCTCCAGACCCTCGTCGAGTGGCCAGTAGAGTGCCAGTCCCGCCTCACGTCCATTGAGTCTGCGGTCGAAGACACTCTGTTTCTCGGCATCGGTGAGGGCATGGTCCCACACGCGCACTTCGGCAAAGTTGCCCCTGAACGCCTGTCCCGTGGTTACGCCTGCAGCGCCACCGATGGAGAATGTTGTACTATGGTCATCACAATTGGCGCAGACAGTGACCGGGTCGTCATATTGGGTGGTTCGAGCCAGTCCCTGCCACATCCAACCAGTCCCAGGCATTTGGGCACACAGGTTTCCTTCGAAAGAAACCAACTTGCTGTTATATACCACATAGTCGCCATTGGTTTCGGTGGTGGTGACCGTGTTATCGTCGTGCCTAAGGAACGTGTTTGCCACTGGTGTACCATCGTTCACCATCGTGGTGATTGTACCGTTTTCAATGCTGAATGTCAGCAGCGAGTAAGTACCAGGGCTGAGGGTTACTCCCATGTCGTAGTAGTCGAAAGTTTTTTCTTTTGTGGTGATAGTAATGGGAGTATCCAATGTCTTAAATTTTCTGAAAACGTGTGTATTAACATCTGTCCCCCACCAATTGGTAGCATAATCTTTCTTGCTGAATCCCTCAGATTCCCATTTGTCTCTTATTGTTACATAATCATTCCAACTATAAATGGTAAGTCCATAATCTTCTTTGTATGTGGTTGTGGCCGACGGAGTTTCAGGATAGTTTGTGATAGCACGAATAATATTGACTGAGTGGTAGTTTTGAGCGGTCTCCGTGACGACAGGGCGCTTGCTATAGAGTTTGTAGGAACCGTCAGTCTGCGGCATGATATAAAGTTGTCCGACACCGGGTATATCCGCCAGTACAGTGCTGTCTGCCAGCCCCTCGTCCGGGCGAACGAAGAACTGCACGGTGTAGTTCTTATCGGCGCCAAATACTATATTCTGTTCAGCGGTGTCTGCCTGCCAGAAGATGCCTTCGGAGGCACCGTGGACGTACTGGGAGGTAGTGCGTACGGTGTTGTCGTCTCCCGTGTCGGAGGGTCGCAGCCACAGGCGTACATCTGGCACTGCTGTGCCGCTACCGTAGTGGACATTTCCGGAGACGGTGCCTCGCGACTGACAGAAACCGACAGCGTAGCGTGTGTTCTGTAGAACGCCGCCGTCGTACGCCTCAATGCGGTATTCGTAGTAATAACCGGGTTTGACGGTATTGTCCTCGAAGGTGTATTGTTCGTTTGTGTTGCTCTCGGTATGGATAGGCATGAACTCGCCTGTAGAGTTGACATAGCGCCTCGAAATGATGTAGGTGCTGTTGGCAGTACCCGCCTGTTGTGCACTCCAACTGAGGGTGACGCTGGCATCATGTGTGCCTTTGGTCGCATCGAAACCGGTCAGTGTCGTTCCCTTCAGCAGTCCGGCGGTGATGATGTCACTCTCGAAGCGGTATCCGGAGAGTTCGAGTCGCACCTTGTACTGGTAGCGTACGATAGAGTTCGGGAGTGTCTCGTCCACGAAATCGACGGTGTAGCCCGCGGCAGGGTCGGCATCACCGCTCGCCGTTGAACTCATTTCGCTCCAACCGGCGTTCTCATCGGTACGGCGGAGCACCTTGAAGTTGACTGTGGTCTCGGAGGTAGGCACTCGTGTATATTGCCAAGTAAGTCGCACTTTGTTCTTGACGGTGGTGTCCTGTCTTAGGTTATAAATAGAGACTATCGGGGCTGAACTCATTACTTCGGAAGTGTTGCTGCCGAGTTTGTCAAGGAGGTCGGCACTCGGACTGTTGAGCGTACTCTCCGAAATGCCGTTGTTAATCCACTGTGTAGGCACATTAAGCGCCATGTAGCGGTAGTACGTGCCGATAGCGACGTCATCGTCGGTGAAACTGAGTGCACCTCCGTTGGTGCTGCTGAGCGCGCCCCTTTTGCTCCACGACTGACCGGACTTGGGCGTTCCCAAGTCGTCGGTTTCTACCCGGTAAATGTAGGGTGTGACCTCCATGAACTGCGAGCCGGATGGGGTAGTCCATGTGAGTGCCGCTTGCCCGGAGAACTGGCGGAAGTCAGTAGTGACCGAGCCAGGTACAGGAACGACCTTGAAGGCATTATCCTTGGTGTCTGTCTTGGTGCGCCGGTTAAACCATTCGGAGGGGTCTTTCACGCCGTGTGTAGCCACTACCCGGCAGTATATGCGTGCGGGGTTTCCCACTCCGTCCGGGAAAGTATATTCTTCGGTTTTCTGCTGCGTGGCGGATGCCTCATAGGTGTTGTCCACCGTCACGGAACTGCCGTCCTGTTTGTAGAAAATATAGCGTACATCGTAGGTACACTTACGCATGCGGATAGTGCTGACTTTGCTTGGAATATCGTTTGGCAGTTGGGGCACTGTGAAGGTGAGGCGGTCTATGCCAGTACGTTCCACGGTGTATGCCGCGGCGTTGAAATCGGGCAGTCCGAGCGAGGTGCTTGTGCCGATGGAGTAGCGCAGGACACGTGTGTACCAACTGTCATTGGAGTGCTTGAAGTGGAAATAGATTTTCCAGTCGCCTCCCGCCATTGCTGCCGAGTAGTAGAAGTCGATTTTAGCAGTCATGTAGTGGTGGTCGCTGCCCCACTTGGTGAGCCAGAAACTCTGCTCGGATGTGGTAAGTTCCTGATTGCCTGACTGCGAGTTGGTGAACCACGCCTTGGCGTTGGGCATGAGCAGTTTGCCTTTGACTTCGGCGGTCTGACTCTCGTCATCGCCCTGATTGACGTACTTGAGGGTGAGGAGGTCAATAGACACGCTGCCGTTAGTGGCAGTAAGTGTACCCTCCTTGCAGTAAGTGTTGCCGTAGTCAAGGTCGGCGAGGAACACCTCGAGGTAGAGGTGGTCGGTGTAATGGGTAGCGTTGTACTTGTCCTCGTTGAGTACCCAGTCACTGGCGTGAAGGGTTGTGCCCGCCAAAAGCAGGAGGAGAGAAAGAAGTGTTTGCTTGATAAACCGGAAAGTCTTCATATCGCGCATGTTTATTGATTCTTGATTAGTTTGAGTTCTGTGGCAACTACGTATTCTCCCTCATGGAGGGTGGCTCTGGCAGTGCCGGAGTAGGTCGCAGCGGAGGGGGTAGTGACCGTGAAGTTATAAGTACGTTCCCCTGAAGGTGTGGGCAACAAGGCAACATAGACCTCATTCTGCGCGGAGGGGCAGGTGATAGTGAGGGGTGATGAACCAGTGACTCCAACGACGTGGATGTCGGTTTGGGCTGTGTTCTCACTGATAGCAACAGATGCAGACTGAGGGTAGGTGTTACTATCACTGCCGCTTCCTCCATAACTGATAGCGAGCGTTTTAATAGGGATGATGGTGCTTGTTTCCTTGTCTGTGAAACTGAATTTGCAGACGGTGAGGAGGCTTTTCATCTTGGGCATAGTTGCCGTGGCAGTGTTTCCTGTCACGGAAGTTACATACGCACAACTATAGAGGTAGTGATAGTGTGTTGCCAAAGAAGCGAGTGTGCCATCTTGACCTGTGAGGGAGATGGTGTAGGTGTCGTTTGAGGTAAAGGTTGTGGCGGGATAGACCACTGCCAGACAGTCGCCGTTTATGCAGTTCACCTCCCCTGTGAGTTGTGCCGTGGTGGCAGTAGAGGCGGCAGTCAGAGATCCGGTGTAAAATTCATAGGTATTTGGGTTGTACCTGCTTAAGTTGCAGTAAGTCAATAGGTCTCCAGCCGTCCATGAGGCGGAGAGAGTGTTGGTTTCTTCGGTTATAGTGGCATTGGCAATGCGGAGGATGTCGGGTGCGGAGGCGTTGGGCGAAGAAGCGGGTTCACCTTGCTCGGTGATAGTGATAGAGCGCTTCTTTGCAGAGGTTTGTTCGGGTGTGTTCCGGCTGCTGCATGCCGTTCCTGCCACCAACACAGCGGTGCAGACAAGAGATATGATGAGATGTTTATTCATAAGGTGTTGTTGTATGCGTGGTTGTTATTCGTCTTGGTTAAAGCCGCCGCCGGTGTCGGATCCGTAGCCGCTTATCTCGGCTTGAAAGGTTTCTGCACTGGTGGAAATGAGTTGCCCCGGCACTATTGTCAGGATAGTGAGGCGGGGATGTGTGAAAGAGTGTTTCATATATGTATGTAATTACTGAAATCGGGCGCAAAATTACAAAAAAAATCTTAAAAATCCAAACTTTTTCTTCACTTTTTTTACACCAAAAAATGCGCTGAATAAGTATTTTTTTTGACCATTTTTGCAATTGTTTTATTTTCAGTCTATTATAAGGCACCCTAAAAATGCACTGAATAAGTCAAAAATTTGCATAATTCAAAAAAAAGCAGTAACTTTGCAGTCGATTTCAGAACATTTCAGAACAAATAAAATTGTATGTGTATGAGAAGACTATTATTATTGTTCAGCATGGTGTTGCCGTTGCTCTTCGTGTCCTGTTCTAAAAGCGGAATAGTCGACAAGCCGGGTCTAATCGATGGTGGAACTTTCCCCGGCAACCTCACCATGAACGTATCCAATCTGGACACAATCACGCCGCCAATCAACCCCTTGCACCCTCTGACTGAGGGGGCTGACACGTTGCCCGCGTACTACGGATACCTTGACGCAGCCCGTTACTACGATGGCAAGCGGTACTGTGCACTCATCGGAATGGGTGGCGGGCACTATGTATATCACCTTGTTGACAGCCAATGGAAGCCAATCCGCTACAACAGCCCTGTTGTGGATGGTTGCCATGTGGGCGAGTTGCTGTACATAAGAGGTTTCCTGCGTATCGTTTACTCCTCCACAAACAAGTATTTCCTCCTTCAGCCGGTGGATATAGAGCGGACGGACTCGATT
>CAMOMF010000155.1 GCA_946619625.1 uncultured Bacteroidales bacterium | reverse complement strand
CTCTCAATATCGTACGCGTGCGAACAACGGTGACGATGTGTGGCTGTTCTCGGTGGACACACTGCCTACTAACGGCAACGGTATCTATATCCGCGGTCGTATTACAACCGACGATTACGGTGGCAATTTCTACAAGACCCTCTGCATTCAGCAGATGGTTGGCGGCGAACAGCAGGCACTGCGAATCAGTGTGGACGGTTCCAGCGTAAACGGTATGTATCCCCTCGGCCAAGAGATCCTCATTCGCGTGAACGGTCTGGCTGTGGGTCGATATGCCGACCAACCGCAGTTGTGCGTACCTGCGTACAATAACAACTACACCGCCAGCAATGCGGCGCAGAAGGTGGGATGGGCGCCCGGACGCATTCCTTGGGCACGCTTCCAACTGGCGACGAAACGCATTGGCAAGCCCGCTCCGCAGTTATTGCACGTGGACACCCTGGCGATCTCGGATTTCCAAAGTATCACCGACGAGGCGACAATGCGTCTGTGGGATGCCAAACTGGTGTGCATCGAGAACGTATTCTACACCGGTCAGTACGAAAACAACGGCGCACTGAACAACTGCTCGACGGGTGACCCCGAGAAAGACACCAACGCTAATGTGTTTGCTCCTACTACACAGAACGTAGGTTACCCGCAGGGACGTATCGTCAGTGATGGTACCAACCTGACACTGGTCAGCAACTCGGAATACGCCAAGTTCGCCTATTTCTACCTGCCGGGCGCAGATGCCAATGGCGTGATAGAATGCTCTGAGTGGGTGGGCAATATCACCGGCATTCTTGGTCAGTACCGCGACAATGCACGCTACGCACACGACCAATACGATTGGTCTATCACCATCCGCAGTCTGAAGGACCTTGACCTCTATAATATCGAGGGCGAAGCATGGTATCCAGACCATTGCACGGAATATGGTGAATAATAATAACTGAATTGGTAAACTATGGAAATGAACTGGCTCGACATAGTAATACTTCTTCCCATAGTTTATGGCTTAGGACATGGGCTTTTGCGCGGTTTCGTGCGGGAGCTCACGTCCATTTTATCCATTGTAGGCGGCGTGCTGGCGGGCAAGTTCTTCGCACCAAAATTCGCCTCGCTGCTCCTGACGGCACTGAACATGCCGGAGCGGGGGGCGTTGTTTCTTGCCTATGTACTGCTGTTCATAGGAGTGGCACTGGTGTGCAAGCTGCTTGCCAAACTAATTACCAAGTTCCTGCGTAAACTGGACCTTAACTGGCTGAACCGTCTCACAGGTGCACTGTTTGGCAGTATTTTGTGGGCACTGATTATGTCGCTCATACTGAACTTGATTGTTTTTCTCGAGCCCTACTACCCTATCATCAAGCCGGATGCCAAGGCGGACTCTCGCCTATACGAACCGACCTATCACCTCGCCTCTGTGGCAAAAAGCCAACTCGACCTGTACTTCCAACCTGCCACAACAGACGAAACCGAAACGACAAACGAAACAAAATGATTTACTACCTCTCCATAGGAGCCAACCTCGGTGAACGTGAACAAACCATTAACCAAGCCGTATCGTTGCTAAACAGCGAAGTAGGGCGAGTGTTGGCACGCTCCGCCTTCTACTATTCCGACCCGGTCGGATTTGACAGTGAGCACCCATTCTGCAACATCTGCCTGAAACTGACCTCCGAACTGCCGCCGCAACGCGTGCTGTATATCACACAGGACATCGAGAAAGCGTTGGGCAGAACAGAGAAGACACAAACCGCCAACGGAAAACCAGTCTATCACGACCGCGAGATTGACATCGACTTGCTCATGGCGTTCGATATGCCGGCTGATTCAACCGACTTTCCGTTGTTTCCCGTCTGCATCAACTCCAAACGACTGACTCTACCCCACCCGCGAATGGACGAGCGTGACTTTGTAAAAATACCTCTATCCGAAATTTTTCCTTTTTCGTAACATAATTCACATCTCCCTAAATCAAGCATGACCAAACGCACATCACTATTCGTTTTATCGGGCATAATGAGTATGCTCACTGCATTTGCCGCCACCCCTGCATTTCCCGGAGCGGAAGGTTACGGCATGTACACCACCGGCGGAAGAGGTGGAAATGTGCTGCACGTCACCTCTCTGCAAGACACACTCATGGAGGGCACACTCCGCTGGGCGTTGGCACAAAACGGCACGAACACCATCGTCTTTGATGTGAGCGGAACCATTCACCTGCAATCCGAACTGGATGTGCGCCACGCCAACACCACCATCGCCGGACAAACGGCACCCGGGGACGGCATCTGCATCGCAGACTATCCTGTTGTCATCAAGGCAAACAATATCATCATCCGGTTCATTCGTTTCCGCCTGGGCAACAAGTATGTGGCATTCCATGAAGGCGATGGACTGGGCGGTATGGACAAAGAAAATATTATCATTGACCACTGCTCCGTCAGTTGGTCGGTGGACGAATGCCTCTCGGTATATGGCAGTCGCAACCTGACCGTTCAGTGGTGCTTGGTAAGCCAGTCAATGAACAACTCCGGACACTCCAAAGGGGCGCATGGCTACGGTGGCAACTGGGGCGGTGCGGGCGCTTCTTACCACCACAACCTCATGTGCCACCATGCGTCCCGTGTACCTCGCCTGGGTCCGAGACCTTCCACCCAACTGGAAGAGCATATGGACCTGCGCAACAACGTTTTCTATAACTGGGCGGGCAATGGTTGTTACGGAGGCGAAGCAATGGACGTCAACATAGTGAACAACTACTATAAACCCGGACCTGCCACCCTTACGCGCGGTGCGAACATACAAAAACGGATTGCCGCAGTGGGCTGTCGCACCACCTCGTACTGCAAACGCGAGGTCAATCCCACCACAGGTGAAATCACCGGAAACGCGTGGCTGCCCACATGGCATCAGTGGGGTCAGTTGTACGTGGACGGCAACGTCAACCCCTTATGGGCGGATGTCACTGCCGACAACTGGACATTGGGCGTTCTCAACCAAATAGACAAAAGCGGCAATGACCGTACGTTCAATGATTCGGTGGCAGAATACATGCACTTGCTCCGCCCACTGGATTTCTATGCCGTAACCACGCATTCGGCGGAAGATGCATACGAACGAGTGCTTGCCTATGCCGGTGCTTGCCTGCACCGCGACTGGATAGACACGCTCATGGTGTATGACACCCGCCACACTGTCGCCTCACACACAGGCACCGGCTGCGCTCCGGGTATTATTAACTCGCAGAACGACAACCGCCCCGCCAATCTTCCGGAAGGTGCACAGTGGGACGCTTGGCCTGATTTGCAGTCGCTCACGCCACCTACCGACACCGACCGTGACGGCATGCCCGATGATTGGGAGCAGGCACATAGCCTCAACCCCAACGACCCGACAGACCGCAATATCCTCAACGACGAAGGATACACCATGCTGGAATGTTATCTGGCGGAACTGGTGGCGGATATTACCGCAGGGCAAACAGAAGGAGGAATACTCATGGAGCAGATTACTCCCGAAGGAGAAGGTTTCTCCGAGAAGTTCATCAGTTCCGAGGACATGCTCGACCCTGCTCAGCGCATAGACATTTATTCTGTCAGCGGACAACTGGTAGGCAGCCAACTCACCTCCGCTGAGGTGGTTCTGCGCCTTTCTACCTTGCCAGCAGGCACATATATAGCACGAGGTAAAAAATTTATTATTACTGAATAACATGCTTTTAGGTTACGACATAGGCTCTTCCAGCGTGAAAGCATCCATCGTGGATGCACGTACAGGCACCTGCCTTGCCACTACATTCTTTCCCAAGCAGGAAATGCCCATCCACTCGCCGCAACCAGGCTTTGCCGAACAAGACCCGGCGCAGTGGTGGAAGGCTGCCGTGGAATGTACACACGAACTGTTCAGGCAATTGCAAGCTGCCGGCAAAAAGGCAGACATACACGCCATCGGCATCAGTTACCAGATGCACGGTTTGGTCTGCATGGGGAAAACGGAAGCCCTGCGCCCGTCTATCATCTGGTGCGACTCGCGCGCTGTCAGGTACGGCAACAACTTCACTGCCGGCAAATTGGCGTGGGTCCGCGAAAACGAGCCCGAAGTATACAACCGGATAGAGAAAATTCTTCTACCCGGGGACTATATTGCATGGAAACTGACAGGCGACATGCGCACCACCGTCAGCGGACTGTCAGAAGGGCTGTTCTGGGACATGCAGCACAATTGCCTCAATGAGTCCGAAATCAGCCGTCTGCACTTGAATCGCTCGCTGCTTGCCGACACCGTTCCCACCTTCGGGCAGCAAGGCACACTCACCCCAACAGCCGCCGCCGAACTGGGACTCACAGCGGGCATTCCCATCACCTACCGCGCCGGTGACCAACCCAACAATGCGCTCTCGCTGGGCGTACTGGACGATGGCGAAGTGGCGGCAACCGGTGGCACCTCCGGCGTAGTATATGCCGTCAGTGACCGGCATGTCAGCGACCCGCTAAACAGGGTGAACCCTTTCGTCCACGTCAATGGAAAAACCGGCATCCTGCTCTGCATCAACTCTGTAGGAATCCTGAACGCGTGGCTGCACCGCAACGTGGCAGCAGACCTCTCCTATACACAAATGAATGATTTGGCAGCCACTGTGCCCGTGGGTTCCGCCAGACTCACGCTCATTCCTTTCGGCAACGGGGCAGAACGTATATTGCAAAATCGTCAGACCCATTGTTCTATCCATGGATTGGAGTTCAACACTCATTCGCGCGCCCATCTCATCCGAGCGGCACACGAGAGCATCGCTTTCGCATTTGCATACGGCATGCAGGTGATGAACGGGCTGGGCGCACCCACGCACCTTATTCGCGCAGGGCACAGCAACTTGTTCCTTTCGCCCATCTTCCGACAGACCCTCTCCACCCTTACAGGGGCGCAGATTTTGCTCTTCAACACCGACGGCAGCATCGGAGCCGCGCGGGGAGCAGGCATAGGGGTGGGTCTCTACTCCACCCCGCGGGACGCTTTCCGCACTCTGCAACTGGTGGACGAAGTTCGTCCTTGCGCTGAGGAAACAGACGCCACCCGCGAGGCATATAACCGCTGGATGACACTACTTGACAACAAACACTAAATTTCAAATAAAATGAAAACTTACTTCCCCAACATTCAAAAAATTCCTTACGAAGGCCCCCAAAGCAAAAACCCGTTAGCCTTTCGCTACTACGATGCCAACCGCATAGTGGCAGGTAAGAAACTATCCGAATGGTGCAAGTTCGCCATGGCATGGTGGCACACACTCTGCGCTGAAGGTACAGACCAGTTTGGCGGCGGCACCAAGACTTTCCCCTGGGCAGAGGGTTCCGACCCGCTCACCATTGCCAAGCAACGCGCGGATGCCGGATTCGAATTCATGCAAAAAATGGGTATTGAATACTACTGTTTCCACGACGTGGATCTGGTAGCCGAAGCGGACACCATCGAGGAATACGAGGCAAACATGAAAGCCATCGTTGCCTACCTGAAGGAAAAACAACAACAGACCGGCATTCACCTGCTGTGGGGCACAGCCAATGTGTTCGGGCACAAACGTTATATGAATGGTGCTGCCACCAACCCCAATTTCGATGTGGTGGCGCGCGCAGCCGTACAAATCAAGAATGCCATAGATGCCACCATCGAACTGGGCGGCACCAACTACGTATTCTGGGGCGGACGCGAGGGATACATGTCTCTGCTCAATACCGATCAGAAGCGCGAAAAGGAACACTTGGCACAGATGCTCACCATGGCACGCGACTATGCCCGTGCACACGGCTTCAAGGGCACTTTCCTCATTGAGCCCAAACCTATGGAACCCACCAAGCACCAGTATGATGTAGACACCGAGACCGTTATTGGGTTCCTGCGCGCACACGGACTGGACAAGGATTTCAAGGTGAATATCGAGGTCAATCACGCCACACTGGCGGGGCACACCTTCGAGCACGAGCTATGCTGCGCCGTGGATAATAACATGCTCGGCTCGATTGACGCCAACCGCGGTGACAGTCAGAACGGATGGGACACCGACCAATTCCCCATCAATCCCCTGGAACTGACATGGGCAATGGTGCAGATTATCCGCAACGGCGGACTGCATGACGGCGGCATGAACTTCGATGCCAAACTGCGCCGCAACTCCACCGACCCCGAAGACATCTTTATCGCACACATTGCCGCCATGGACGCCATTGCCCGGGCGCTGATTGCGGCGGCTGACATCCTTGACAAATCGCCCATCCCCGCTATGCGCAAGGAGCGCTATGCGTCTTTCGACCAAGGCGAGGGTAAACGTTTTGAGGACGGCAAAATGACTATGGAGGAACTGGTCGCTTATGCCAAACAGCATGGCGAACCCGAGCAGATTAGCGGCAAACAGGAACTGTATGAGGCAATCATGAACATGTACGTATAAGGCTCATTTCTCTTATGAACGCTCAATCGCGCTATCTGTATAGTATCGTCCTTGTTGCCGTACTGGGCGGACTCCTTTTCGGATACGACACTGCCGTCATCTCCGGCGCAGAGAAGGGTCTGCAGGCGTTCTTCCTCGGGGCGGACGATTTCTACTACTCCGAGTTCATGCACGGTTTCACGTCCTCCTCTGCACTGATTGGCTGTATCCTGGGTTCCGCCCTGTCGGGATTTTTGGCATCATTCTTAGGACGTAAGAAAACGTTGCTCATCGCAGGCTGTCTGTTCTTATTGTCCGCGCTGGGCTCGTTCTACCCCGAGTTCCTCTTCTTCGAACAAGGCGACCCCTCCCGTCCGCTGCTTAGAGCCTTCAATGCTTACCGTGTACTGGGCGGCATTGGTGTTGGGCTGGCGTCCGCCATCTGCCCTATGTACATCGGCGAAGTGGCACCGGCGGACATCCGTGGCAAACTCGTCAGTTGGAACCAGTTCGCTATCATCTTCGGACAATTGGTGGTCTATTTCGTCAATTTCGTCATTCTGGGCGACCACTTGCAGCCCGTCGTGGAGAAAACGGCAGAGGGACTGATGACCGTCGTCCCGGGGGCAGAGTGGATGACCGAGTCGGGATGGCGATACATGTTCCTCAGCGAGGCTATCCCTGCCGGACTGTTTGTACTACTCATCTGGTTCGTTCCCGAGACACCACGTTATCTGGCAATGAACGGACGCGACGAAGAGGCGCTGCACATCCTCTCCCGCATCAATGGCGAACAAAAAGCGGCGGAGATACTCCGCGACATCAAGGCGACTGCAACCGAGAAAACCGAGCGCCTGCTCACCTACGGACCGATGGTGATTTTTGTGGGTATCATGTTGTCGGT
>CAMOMF010000154.1 GCA_946619625.1 uncultured Bacteroidales bacterium | reverse complement strand
TCTTATGGTCATCTTATGGTCATCTTATGGTCATCTTATGGTCATCTTATGGTCATCTTATGGTCATCTTATGGTTATCTTATGGTTGTGTTCTATGTTTACTCCGTAAACTCGCGCGCCGCACTTATTCCTCGAACCGTCCACAGGACGCTTCTTGGTGCGTCTTAACCGCTTCAGGTTGAGTATTGGAAATTATCCCACCTCCGACAACAAGGTCATCCTTGTAGAGAACGACGGATTGTCCCGGGGTAATTCCCCAAACAGGTTCGCTGAAGCGGAGGGTAGCGGCGGAGGTGTTTTGCGGTTCCTGTGCGCTTGCGCATTCCACAACCGCTTGAACCGGTTGAGATTTGTACCGGATACGAGCGAGCACATCGGGCGACTCGGCGAGCCACTCTGTATCTCGCAATCGAACATAGGTGGCGTAAAGCTCGGACTGATACAAATTGTCGTTGGTGCCAAGAACCACTTCGTTTGTTTCGGGACGAATGGCAGTTACGAAAGCAGGGTGTCCGAGGGCGATTCCAAGCCCCTTGCGCTGTCCGATGGTGTAGTTGGGAAATCCCCGATGTTTTCCAAGCACCCTACACTGTTTGTCCACATAGTTTCCTTCATGAATAAGTTGGTCATAATCAGCCACATTTTCATGCAGGAAAGAACGATAATCGTTGTTGGTGACAAAACATATTTCCTGCGATTCTTTCTTCTCCGCCAACGCGGGATAACCATGCTCGCGGGCAATAGTGCGCACTTGGTCCTTGGTGAGGTCACCAAGCGGGAAAATGGTACGTTGCAGGTTGTCCTCGGTGAGCATCCAAAGGAAATAGGTCTGGTCCTTGCGGGTGTCGGCGGCACAAGCCAGATAAGTATGTCCCCGGAACTGCCTGATACGAGCATAGTGCCCGGTGGCGACATAGGGGCAATTGAGTTCGTCTGCAACGCGCAACATCTCCCCCCACTTGATGTGGGAGTTGCATAGGACACAAGGGTTGGGCGTACGCCCGTGCATGTACTCGCTGATAAAATTGTCAATCACCGTGCGCCTGAACGTGTCACGGAAATCGACAATATGATGCTCAAAGCCCATCTTGCGGGCATTGTTTTTCGCCTCCATGATACTATCGACAGAGCAACAGCCTTTCTCGCGGGCAATGCACGATTCCTTGATACTGTCGAACGTGCGGAACGTGACACCCACCACCTCATAGCCCTGCTCCAAAAGAAGCATGGCACTCACGGTAGAGTCAATACCGCCTGACATTCCAAGTAAAACGCGCTTCGCTATCAATTTGTAAATATGTAAATGGTAAATTTTAAATCACAATATTTCCTTTAATATCTCGCTGGCAGTGGGGTGCGGGAAAATGATTTGTTGCAGTTGCCTGGAAGTCAGTCCTGACTGAACCGCCATGGTTGCCGCCACAATGAATTCAGAGCAGGGGTTACCATACATGTGCACACCTACAATAGTGTCGGTATGTTTGTCCACAATCATCTTGCAAAGTCCGTTTTCGCCCTCATTTTCCGCCATGAAACGGCCCGAATAGGTCATAGGCAATTTGCGGACAACGAAGTTATCGCCCTCCGCCTCGCTTACAGACAAGCCTACAGAGGCTATTTCCGGATTGGTGTAAACGACAGACGGCACGGCATTATAGTTCATTTGGTCCTGCACACCAAGCATGTGCCCTACAGCCACTTCGGCTTGACGTGAGGCGACATGTGCAAGCATCATTTTTCCGGTAATATCTCCGGCTGCATAGACATTAGGCAGATTGGTGAGCATATGCTCGTCCACCACAATATGTCCGCGTTCGACAGAAAGACCTGCCAAGCCTTGTATCCCCTGCAGATTGGCGCGACGGCCTACACAAACGAGTATTTTGTCCGCTTCGACACATTCCTCAGATTGCGCACCAGCAGATTGATAATGAACACGATTCTCATCAACTGATGTAACGCGCGTTGATGTCAGGAAAGACACACCGGCTTTCTCATACTTGGCACGGAGCAAAGCCACTATTTCCGAGTCCATGTTGGGGAGAATACGAGGGAGTGCCTCTATAACAGTTACTTTAACCCCCAGTTCCATATACAGCGTAGCAAACTCCATGCCTATCACGCCGCCCCCGATGATTGCAACAGATTGCGGCAGTTCCGTAGCGGCAAGGGCATCTGTGGAGGACCAAACATATTGATTGTCATTAACACCCGGAATTGGCGGTACAAAGTTAACCGACCCGTTGCACAGCAGCAAATGTTCCGCCTCGTAAGACTGTCCGCTGCATTCAATAGTGATTATGGCAGGAGAATAATCCGCAACCACCGCCTCACCTTGAACAACAGTACAAGCCTGAAGCTTCTGTTTGATGCCAGCCACTAACTTACGTACAATCTTAGACTTACGCTGTACAATCTTGGTATAGTCGAACGTCACGTTTTCGGCTTTGACACCATATTTGTCCGCGTGCACAGCATTATAGAACTGCTTGGCACTATAGAGCAAAGTCTTGGTAGGGATACAGCCCACATTGAGGCATGTTCCGCCCAAGGCTTCTTTTTCAAAAAGCACTACAGACAAACCAGCTTTGCTTGCCTTTTCTGCCGCGGTATAACCAGCGGGACCGCCACCTATTATTGCCAGATTAAACATATGTACACAATATTGGACTGCAAAGGTAACACTTTTTTACGACATATGCAAGATTTTTTTGATATAAATTAAAAAAGCGCACCTTTTTTGTGGAAAAAACACCTTTATGTTTGCATATATCAAAAAAATGTTGTAACTTTGTGCGGTTTTTTATGCGACAATGAGAATCGTTTTTACTACATATTTGCCCAAAGAGGGGTTTGCAGGCTTAGAGGAACACGAGTTGGTGATTCCCCATGCGCCGTATTTCAGTACGGAGGAACTGCAAGAACGGATTGCAGATGCCGATATACTGGTTTCAACATTCGATTATGCTGTTCCTGCAGAAATCCTTGCCAGAGGTGCGCGACTCAGGTTGGTAGCCAACTTCGGAGTCGGGTTCAACAACATCGATGTGGCATACTGCAAAGCGCACGGAATCTTGGTCACAAACACACCTCATACGGTGACGGAGCCGACTGCCGAGCATTGTTTTGCCTTGATGCATACGTTGGCGCACCGGACTGCAGAACTGGACCGTAAATTGAGGCAAAAAGACCCGTCTATCGTGTTTGGCGTAATGAACAATTTGGGCGTATCGCTATACGGAAAGCAGTTAGGTATCATCGGAATGGGTCGAATCGGTACGGCTTTGGCACGACGCGCCTTGGCTTGCGGTATGAAAGTAGCGTACCACAACAGGCACAAAAATGTTATACATTTTTCGAACGGGGATGAGAGGATCTGCGAAGGGTCTCCGAAGGGTGAGCAAATTATCTACATGAGTTTGGACGAACTGCTCGCCACATCGGATTACGTATCGCTGAACCTACCCTACACGCCGGAAGTACACCACTTGATTAACCGCGAGACGCTGAAGAAAATGAAGCCCACAGCCTTCCTCATCAACACCGCACGCGGCGCACACGTGGACGAGGCGGCATTGGCAGAGGCACTAAGAACAGGCGTGATTGCCGGTGCCGCGCTGGATGTGTATGAGCACGAGCCGCATATATCTGAAGAACTGCTGGGGCTGGACAATGTAGTGCTCAGCCCGCATGTGGGGACAGGCACTATTGATGGCAGACTGGACATGTGCCATGAGGTGGAAACCAATATCCTGCATCTGATTGCAGGGGAACATAACCTGATGAATTTAGTGTAACAAAATAAAATACAATAAAAATGAAAAAAACTATTCTTTTGATTGCAACTGCAATCGCCATGTTATCTTGCAGCGCCCTGAAAGGCACTTCGTCACAAACAACTGCCAACAATGGTGCCGCTGCAACAACCGCACAGACTCTGGCTTCCGCCAACAACTCTACCGCCATGGGAGCCGGTCAGAATGCCGGAACGGCTCTGCTCGCCATGTACAACCAGTTCAAAGCTGACGGCAACAAGTATGACTACAAGAACCTGAACAACATCCTCAACACCCTTCAACTGGTTTCCGCTTGCGAGGGACTGAAGGATAACAAGGGCGACAAAACCTACCTGAAGAGTTTCGGTAAAGGCATGATGGTTGCCGCTGCCGGATTGGTAACGGAAAAGAATGTGAACAACGTAACCAACACCCTGACAGACATGGTGGTAAAGAATCCTACCGTTACCAGCACCGCCACTACTGCGGCAGAAAAACTGAACACCGCTGCACAGACCGCATCATCTATCAGTTCGATACTGAGCATGTTCACAGGCAAATGATGCAATAATACGTAGTTGAAAGTTAAATGAACTATTGAGTCAAAAAATGAATATCACAGAACGTTTTTTGAAATACGTCGGTTTTTGCACTACCTCGGACGAGACTACGGGCTTGACCCCCTCCACGCCGGGTCAGATGGAGTTTGCCATGGCGTTGCGTGACGAACTGAAATCCATCGGTTTGGAGGATGTGGACTTGGACGACAACGGTTATGTGATGGCAACCCTCCCCGCCAACACCCCCGAGCAAAAACCCGTCATCGGTTTCATTGCGCACATGGATACCTCCCCCGATGCAAGCGGCAAACACGTGCAGCCACGCATCGTGAAGGCATATGACGGCAACGAAATCGTGCTCAACGAAGAAGAGCATATCGTACTGGAAACAACCAAATATCCCGAGATACTCAACTACAAAGGACAGGATATCATCGTAACGAACGGCAAAACCCTGCTCGGAGCCGATGACAAAGCCGGTGTGGCGGAGATTATCACTGCGGTAGAGTACCTGAAAGCCCACCCCGAAATCAAGCATGGTAAAATACGCATTGGTTTCACTCCCGACGAAGAGATAGGCTGCGGTGCAGACCATTTCGATGTAAAGAAGTTCGGCGCTGATTTTGCCTACACCATGGACGGAGGAGCCATAGGAGAGTTGGAGTTTGAGAACTTCAACGCTGCAGCCGCCAAGATTACGGTAAAGGGTACCAACGTGCACCCCGGATATGGCTACCACAAAATGATTAACTCCATGCGTATTGCCTTTCAGTTGGCAGTGATGCTGCCGCGTTGGGAAACACCCGAACACACCGAAGGCTATGAAGGATTCTACCACCTGACATCCATGCAAGGTACGGTGGAGCAGACCGTACTCACCTATATCATTCGTGACCACGACCGCGCTCGTTTCGAGAGTCGGAAGCGCGAGATCGAACACCTGGTGCGCAAGGTGAACCGCGAGTTTGGTGAAGGTACCGCAACGGCAGAGATTCGCAACCAGTACTACAACATGCGCGAAAAAATAGAGCCGGTCATGCATATTATCGACTTGGCAAAGAGCGCAATGGAGGCTGTTGGCGTAACACCTGTTGTGAAACCCATCAGGGGTGGTACAGACGGTGCGCGACTCAGTTTTGAGGGACTGCCCTGCCCCAACATCTTTGCCGGCGGCGAGAATTTCCACAGCCGTTTCGAGTACCTGCCTGTTCCGTCGCTGGAAAAAGGCATGGAAGTAATTCTGAAAATCGTTGAATTAGCATAGAATACCATCATGAAAGTAACTCCATTTACCGACATCCACATTGCACTCGGAGCCAAAATGGCTGAGTTTGCAGGCTACAACATGCCCATACAATACACTACAATCGCGGAAGAACATGCGTGTGTACGCGATAAAGTAGGTGTGTTCGACGTTAGTCATATGGGCGAGTTTTGGGTGAAAGGTGACAAGGCGGAAGATTTCCTGCAGCACATCACCACCAACGACCTACGCAAACTGGTGGCGGGCAAAGCGCAATATACATGTCTGCCCAACGGCAAAGGCGGCATTGTTGACGACCTGATTATTTACAAATACAGCACCACCAAGTATTTCTGTGTAGTGAACGCTGCCAACATTGACAAAGATTGGGCGTGGTTCTGCAAGCAAAATGACGAGGGCGGCTTCGGATGCAACTTGGAAAACGCCTCTGACCGCTACGCCCAACTGGCTGTTCAGGGACCACTTGCCACAGAGATGCTGCAGAAACTAACTGACCTGGATTTGTCTGCGATTCCCTACTACGCATTCCGCGAGTGGTCCTTCGCAGGCGTACAGCCGGTGATTATCTCCAATACAGGCTACACCGGTGCCGGAGGCTTTGAACTATATTTTGCCCCAGAATATGGCAAACAGATATGGGATGCCCTGTTCGAAGTGGGCAAAGAGTTTGGGTTACAACCTATCGGTTTAGGTGCACGCGACTCACTCCGCTTGGAAAAATGGTACTGCCTGTACGGACATGATATTGACGACACCACCTCGCCTCTGGAGGCAGGATTGGGCTGGATAACCAAGTTTGTGGACGGCAATGACTTCATCGACCGCGCCTATCTGGAGAAACAGAAAGCCGAAGGAGTGCAGCGCAAATTGGTGCATTTTGAACTGACGGAGCGCGGCATTGCCCGCAACGGATACGACATTTGCAATCAAGAGGGCGAGAAAATCGGTTTTGTCACCTCTGGAATCATGATTCCCACTACGAAGAAGTCCATCGGAATGGGTTATGTACAAACGCCGTATGCCGCAAAGGATGGTAGTATATACATCAAGATTCGCGAAAAACTGATTCACGCTAAAATAGTCTGAATGCTTAAACATCTGCACATACAAAACTACGCGCTCATCACGCACCTCGACATTGACTTCAGCACCGGTTTCTCTACTATCACAGGTGAGACCGGTGCCGGCAAGTCAATCATCATCGGTGCGTTGGGACTGTTAATGGGTGCACGGGCAGACAGCAAGGTCATTACGGACGGCGAGCAGAAATGCGTTATCGAGGGCGAGTTTGATGTAAGTGAATATGGCTTGGAATCTCTTTTCGAACAGTATGACCTTGACTATTCGCCGA
Organism: uncultured Bacteroidales bacterium; assembly: GCA_946619625.1. Taxonomy (GTDB): domain Bacteria; phylum Bacteroidota; class Bacteroidia; order Bacteroidales; family Paludibacteraceae; genus Colicola. The sequence continues at coordinate 5,823 of CAMOMF010000154.1, read as the reverse complement.
TATGCACTATACGCCGCGAGTTGCTTCAAAATGGCAAGTCACGCTCTTTTGTGAACGACACGCCCGTTACGCTTGCACCACTAAAGGAACTGTCCGCCAGACTGATAGACATCCATTCGCAGCATGAAAACCTCTTGCTGGCAGACAGAACCTTCGGACTGCATGTAGTGGACGCAGTGGCACAGAACGGCTCGGAATTTCAGGCTTATTCCACCGCCTACACTGCATACAAACAGACGCAAAAAAGGCTGGATGCTCTTCGCGAGGAGGCTGCCAATGCCGCTGCCAATGCCGACTATCAGACCTTCCAACTGCGCGAACGGAAGGAAGCGCAATTGAAAGAAAATGAGCAAGAAGAGTTGGAAGCCGAAGAGTTGATTCTCACTCATGCCGAGGACGTCAAACAAAACTTGACTGCTGCATCCGGTTTGTTGGATGCGGAGAACGGCGCTGTTTTGCCCATGCTGCAAGAATGTTTGAGCCGCCTGAAGGCTATTGAACCGTATCTTGGTCAATACCGTGACCTCAGCGAGCGAACCGCCAGTGCCACTATTGAACTGCGTGATATAGCTGACACTGTGGCACGACTTGCGGAAGAAACAGAAGCCGACCCTGCAAGGCTCACTTTCATCGTGGAAAGGCTAGACCTGCTGAACAGTTTACAGCAGAAACATCATTTAGGCAGTGTAAGTGAACTGATAGCCTTACAAGAATCGTTGGAGCAACAAGTTGGCAAAAATGAGTCCTACGAACTGGACATCAAGGCTTTGGAGAAACAATTGTCGGCTGAGGAAAAGACACTAAGAACCGCCGCCGCGACTCTCCACAAAAGCAGAGCCAAAGTTCTGCCATACATCAAGCAACGACTGGAAAGCCAATTGGTCAGCCTTGCCATTGCACATGCCCGAGTGGATATTCAACTTGCCCAAACGGACGATTTCACACCATCAGGAACAGACGAAGCGCAGATACTATTCGCTGCCAACAAGAACCAAACACTCAGACGGGTGGAAGAAGTGGCATCAGGCGGTGAGACAGCACGACTTATGTTGTGCATCAAGGCACTGATTGCCAATGGACAGCCAACCATTATCTTCGATGAAATTGACACCGGCGTCAGTGGTGAGGTTGCAAGCAAAATGGGCGAAATCATGTTGCAGATGGCAACGGGCAGGCAGATTATTGCAATCACCCACCTTCCGCAAATTGCCGCCAAAGGACAGCATCATTACGCCGTGTACAAGCAAGATACGGACAATCGCACCGAGACAAACATCCGATTGCTGGCACCGGAGGAACGAGTTACCGAGATTGCCAAGATACTGAGCGGGAACAGCCTGACTGAAGCAGCGCTGAACAACGCCAAGCAGTTGCTTGACAGCCAATCGTAAATAAAATAATTGTCCAATCGTAAATAAACCTGATGTTACCACTTGCAGAGCGCATGCGTCCACGCACATTGGACGACTACATAGGTCAGAAACACCTGGTTGGCGAAGGGGCCATCCTCAGGCAAATGATTGAAAGCGGGAACCTCTCCTCGTTCATTTTGTGGGGTCCCCCGGGGGTGGGAAAAACTACCCTCGCTCGCATTATTGCCCACCAACTGCAGCGCCCGTTTTATATCCTTTCCGCTGTTACCTCCGGCGTGAAAGAAGTGCGTGACGTGATAGATAAAGCCAAACAGAGCCAAGCGATGATGAATACGGGGCTGTTCCAGAACGCAGGCATCAGCCGGAACCCCATTCTGTTCATCGATGAGATTCACCGCTTCAGCAAGTCTCAACAGGACAGCCTGCTTGGAGCAGTGGAAGACGGAACCCTCACGCTGATAGGTGCCACAACAGAGAACCCTTCTTTCGAAGTGATTACCCCGCTCCTGTCCCGATGTGCCGTGTACGTACTGAAACCGCTGACCAATGACGATTTGACCGAACTGCTTCACCGCGTACTGACCAAGGATGACTATCTCAAGCAGCGCGAGATAGAGGTAAGTGAATACGAAAGTATCTTGCGCTATAGTGGTGGCGATGCACGCAAACTGCTTAATATCGTCGAGTTGGTATGCAATGCCATTCCTGAAGGGAAAGTGGTGATTGACAACCAAACCGTTACGACCCTACTCCAGCAAAACCCCGTGGCGTACGACAAAGACGGGGAAATGCACTACGACATCATCTCCGCTTTCATCAAGTCCATCCGGGGCAGTGACCCCGATGCAGCAATCTACTGGTTGGCGCGAATGGTGGCAGCGGGCGAAGACCCAAAATTCATTGCCAGACGATTAGTCATCAGCGCAGCCGAAGATATCGGTCTTGCCAATCCGAATGCCCTGCTCATTGCCAATGCCGCTTTCGACGTAGTACAGAAAATAGGTTGGCCAGAAGGGCGAATCCCGCTGGCGGAGGCCACGGTGTACCTGGCAACTTCGCAGAAATCCAACTCCGCTTATCTGGCAATCGACTCGGCACTGACCCTTGTGAAAGAAACCGGCAACCTGCCTGTTCCGCTGCACTTACGGAACGCACCCACCGAACTGATGAAAGAACTGGGGTACAGCGAGGGCTACAAGTATTCGCATGACTACCAAAATCACTTCGTTAAGCAGCAATTCCTACCTGACGAAATCAAGGATAAACAGTTATGGTATGCACAGGGCAGTCCTGCAGAGCAAAAGATGCACGAGTGGATGAAGTTGTTATGGGGCAAGCGGGAGGAACCATAAGATGACCAAACGGTTACCATAAGATCACCAAGAGGGAACAAGACCTTCATGGCAGGCATATATATACATATACCGTTTTGCAAGTCGCGCTGCACGTATTGCGACTTTTTCTCCACTACACTCATGGAGAAACGGGACGATTATATACGTGCCCTTACTCACGAGGTCGTAAGCCGCAGGAACTACTTACCGTCACAGGAGGTAAGGACAATCTATTTCGGCGGAGGAACGCCTTCCACGCTGTCACTTGAACAGTTTGGCACGGTTTTAGAGGCTGTTCGTGCAAACTACTGCATTTGTCCGGACGCTGAAATCACCCTGGAAGCCAACCCGTCCGACATCACAGATGAGAAACTTAGAGGTTGGAGAGAACAGGGCGTCAACCGATTGAGCATGGGGATTCAATCACTGCAAGACCCGCTACTGAAACTCATCGGGCGGCGGCATAATGCAGCACAAGCGCTTGAAGCCGTCAGGTTGGCGCAAAAAGCCGGAATGAATAATATCAGTATCGACCTGATGTACGGACTTCCTACGCAGACCATGCAACAATGGCAAGACGATATCGGACAAGCGATGCAACTGGGTATTCAGCATATCTCGGCATATTGCCTCTCATACGAAGAGGGTACGGTACTGACCGCGCGGCTGCATAATCAAGAGATAAGTGCCATTGACGATGAAACAGAGAACGCCATGTACGACTATCTGGTACACACGCTGGAGAACAACGGATTTATGCGGTATGAGGTGTCCAATTTTGCCCTTTCCGGCTATGAGTCGCGCCACAACAGCAGTTACTGGAACGCAACCCCTTATTTGGGATTAGGCGCTGGGGCACATTCGTTTGATGGCAATTCCAGGCAATGGAACATCGATGATTTGCAAACCTATATCGATGCACAATTGGCGGACAAGACTTGCTTCGAGCGCGAGGTGCTGACGGCTGACGACAGGTACAACGAACTGGTCATGCTGGGGTTGAGGACTCGCAACGGACTGAATTTGTCTGAAGTCCCGTCCTTCATGCAGGAACATTGCAAGTTGGTCGCCAATTCCTATATATGCGCCGGTCTGCTGAAAGAAATACTTGACGGCAACGGAGACACACGATTAGTCGCCACTCAACAAGGAATACATATTTTGAACAGAATAATAGAGGATTTGATGATATGAACTCAAACTTTAAAAAAACATTTGCCAAATGGTTCTGGTTGGTTTTCGCAGCCGGAGTGGTGTTTGTCGTTTTCTTTTTCCTTGGCATTGCCAAGGGTTGGTTCGGATATATGCCCCCACTGGAAGATCTGCAAAACCCGAAGAACAAATTTGCCAGCGAGGTGTTCTCCAACGACAACATTTCTCTGGGCAGGTATTATCGTACCGAAAACCGCGTCAGTGTTAATTACGATGAGATTTCACCATATGTCATCAACGCATTGGTTGCCACGGAGGACGCCCGTTTCTACTCGCACTCGGGTATCGACTCGAAAGCTTTCGTGCGCGCTCTGCTGACGCTGGGGAAAGCAGGGGGCGGCAGTACTATCACGCAGCAGTTGAGCAAACAACTCTACTCTCCTACGGCGGGCAGTACGTTCGAGCGTCTGTTGCAGAAACCCAACGAATGGGTGATTGCCGTCCAGTTGGAACGTCTCTATTCGAAAGACGAGATTATCATGATGTACCTCAATCAGTTTGATTTTCTCTACAACGCAGTCGGCATCAAATCGGCTGCACAAGTCTATTTCGGCAAGAAACCAAGCGAACTGAACGCAGAGGAAGCCGCCGTACTGATAGGTATGTGCAAGAACCCGTCGCTGTACAACCCCATCCGTCACCCCGAACGGGCACTGAACAGGCGCAACACTGTACTCAACCAAATGGAGAAATACGACTACCTGACTGAGGCAGAGTGCGATTCTCTCAAGCAGACAGCCATGACCATCGACTACCATTCAGTGGACCACAAGGAAGGGTCTGCGCAATATCTGCGCGAGTATTTGCGACAAATCCTCACGGCGAAAGAACCCAAGGAGAGCAACTACTCCGAATGGAACAAAATGCAGTATCAGATTGACCGCAAGCAGTGGGATACCAATCCGCTGTACGGGTTCTGCCAGAAAAACAGGAAACCCGATGGTTCGCACTATGACCTGTACAACGACGGCTTGCGTATCTACACTACGCTGGATTCGCGCATGCAACGATATGCCGAGGAGGCAGTCCACGAGCACATGACAGACCTGCAGGCACGGTTCTTCAAAGAAAAGAAAAACAAATCCTACGCCCCCTTCTCACGCCAACTTTCCAAGGAGGAGGTCAGTGCCGCCATGACGCGCTCCATGCGCCAATCGGAGCGGTACCGACTACTCAAACGCGCAGGTAAGACCGAGGATGAGATACGCCAGATATTCGATACACCCATTGAGATGCAGGTGTTCTCCTACAATGGAATCATTGACACTACTCTCTCGCCTATGGACAGTATCCGTTGGCAGAAATATTTCCTGCGCTGCGGTTTCATGTCCATGGACCCGCACTCGGGTTACGTGAAAGCGTATGTGGGTGGTCCGGATTTTGCCAATTTCCAATACGACATGGTTTCGATGGGACGCCGTCAGGTGGGATCTACCGTCAAGCCTTTCCTCTATACGCTTGCCATGAGCGAAGGCATGTGGCCTTGTGACAAGACGGTCAACCAATCTATTACGCTCACCACAGAGACCGGTCAGGAATGGACGCCCCGCAACTCAGGAAAGACCCATATAGGCGACACTGTCACTCTGCAGTGGGGATTGGCGCAGTCCAATAACTGGATATCCGCCTATCTGATGTCACTCTTCGGCCCCAAACAAATGGTCAGCATGATGCGCTCGTTCGGTATTCAGGGCGACATCCCCGCTGTGGTCAGCCTGTGTCTGGGACCATGCGAAGTGAGCGTGCGGGAAATGGTGGATGCCTACACTGTTTTCCCCAACAAAGGCATTCGTGTAGAGCCGTTGTTCGTCACACGCATCGAGGACAACAACGGCAACGTGCTCGCTACCTTCACCCCCGAGACATACGAGGTGATAGACGAACTGACATCCTACAAGATGATC
>CAMOMF010000153.1 GCA_946619625.1 uncultured Bacteroidales bacterium | reverse complement strand
TGCCATGCCGGTAATGGACGAGGTGACCCTTGACACGACAGATGTCACCCGCTCGTTCAATGAGGGGGCGGAGCCTGCTAAATGGTTCTTCGGTTCCAGCATATAACTGCCGCCGCCGTAACTATGAACAGTGGCTCTGCTGCTCACGTGGAGGGGAGATGGGGAAAAATGGGTTGCGGGTAAGAGATCCCTGCTGTCGGTACGTGGGGTGGCATCATACGCAGGCGAAACGGGGCGATAAGGTTTAGATGTGCGGTACACGGAGGTAGAGCGAAAGGGCAACTGCGGGAGAGTGTTTCTCGCATACATCGGCACTGCATCAAGCAAAATGACTACGATAAATAACAGTACCGGTAGCGTGTATTTCAGTTGGTTATTCACGGTTCGCAAGAGTCAGGAGTCAGGAGGAGTTCATGCAAGGTCAGTATATCAAACAGGCGGTCAGTTGTGCAGAGTGATTGATGCCACGTAACTGATGACGGTCGCAATTGAACTGGGCAATGTAGATTGCCTGTATGTACAGCCACGGAACGGGACGATAATTGATACCTGCCAAGGCTCGGTGGTTGCAATAATCGGGCAGCCGTTTGCAGTTGTAACGATAGGCATCGTACTTGGCAACTACTGCCCATTGGTTGAGTGTACGCCGGTTGGGATTGATTGTGTACTGCAGCATGGCGTACCATCCATCGGAAAACTGTCCATGCGTTCTGCCCCCTACATACTCGGCACGCGCCAACCAATGCGCCTTGTCATCATAGCGAAACGATGCCGCCCAGCGGTCACGACGCGTAGTCAGCATGGTGTCAGTGCCGTTCATGGTTAGTTTGCCCTTGTATGCTCCCACATAGAAAGAACCTCCGACGGTGAGTGCCGGCGTTGGATGCAGATAGACCCAACCGCTGACATCCTTCATAATATCCTTGTCCAGACAATTCATGCCGGTACCGTTATAGACGCCCAGTTTGTACTCGAAGAAATCATGCGGTTTGCCGCCCCACTCCACCTTGAGTGCGTAACCATACACGGCAACACCCATGTCGCGTCCACCCGCCATGTTGGTCAGTTCGGGGGTCAGGTCCTGCTTGTATCCGCACAAAGCGGAGATGACAGGCGAGTAGTTGATTGCCTCGAAAACAGCGGGGCCCAACTGGCTCTCCATCGTTATAGGCACTTTACCCTGCCCTATCCAGAAATTGATGTACTGGGACTTGACCGGCAGATGTGCCAAGGGATGGAAATTGACGTTGAAATCCAGAACGCGCACTTTGTTGGCAAACTCCACTTGCAGGTTGTACTGCAACCAATCCAGCGGATTGCCCTTGATATTCAGTCGCGCTGTATTGAAAGTGAAAGAGTTGGAGAACTGCTTTTCACCCTCCACCGTGACAGGGGGAGCCTCAAACAGATACCCCACCTGAATGGCGCCGTTGATGGTGGGGATATAGCGGCTCTTTGCCTCAATTCTTGCCATCACTTTGCTGAGCAGCCCCTCGGTGTAGTCCTCCTCCATACTGTGCTTTACTGCGCTGCGCTCCGGACGATCTGTTTCACTGTTGGGGATGGATGTAGTCTGCGCCGAAAGCGTGATGAGTGCACAGAGGGTCATCAAGAGGGAGAGAAATCGTTTCATAACAGTTGAGATTAGTTAAAGAATCCGGCGAATCCGATATTGAGCGCAAGTACGCCGGGGTACATGGCGCGGGGATGATGTTCATAATCGTAGTACGCCTTTTCCAGAACAGTCGGCATGAAGTGTTGTACGTAGCACCCCTCAATGGCAATGGAGAACTTGGGCGACACAAACCACTCGAAGGCGAGTGACACTTTGGCGGAGGGCAACAGATTGAACTTGCTATTAGTTGCGTATTGCACGTTCCCTTGGTCACTAATGCCGACCACACTCACATGCTGCGGAAGTGCCAGCGTCGCCCCGGGTTGAAGCATGAGGGAAACGTTGAACTTGTTGAAATAAGGATGCTCGTAGAACTCCTGCAGGTTCGCCACCAACGGCAAACGGTATCCGGGTCCCAGAAAAAGCGAATAGTACAATATCTGACCTGAAATCACGTTGATTTCGTCCTTTTTCCACTGATCCACCATTTGCACGTTCTTGTAGTGGGTCGTGTTGTTGTCAATCCCCACTGCGGCGAACCAACCGTAGTTCTTGCGAAGCCGCCATTCCAAGCACATCTTGGCATAGAAACTGACACTCTCCATGCGGTTGGGAGTGTAGGATACACCGAAACAAGTGGGCACGTCCAATTCGCTAAACCATCGTCCGAGGGTGTAGTTGGTGACCGGTTCGTAGTATTGACGGTCGGGATGAGCCGCCATGAGTGCGGAATCGGGTGCTTCAAAAGCCATGGCGGGGCTGCCCCATACGAGGCAACCCGACACCATGAGCAAAAAGAGGCAGAGACGTTTCATACGGGGCGTCAGAGTTCTTTAGAGACCTCAATCGTCTCGAAGGTTTCCAGCACATCCCCATCCTGCAAATCGTTGTAAGAGCGGATGGACAATCCGCACTCCTGATTAACACCCATCTCTTTGACATCATCTTTCTCGTGTTTGAGCGAGGCGAGGTCACCGGTGAAGATAACGATACCGTCACGGATGACACGCACTCGGTTGGAGCGTTTCACCTTACCCTCGCGAACGACACATCCGGCGATTGTACCCACCTTGCTGATGTGGAATGTACGGAGCACCTCGAGGGTTGCAGTCACCTCCTCCTTGATTTCCGGTGCCAACATACCCGCCATGGCGGCTTTCACCTCCTCGATGGCATCGTAGATAATGGAGTACAAGCGGATATCCACCTCCTCGCTCTCCGCCATCTTGCGGGCACTACCGGTCGGACGAACATTGAAACCAATAATGATTGCGTCCGAAGCCGCAGCCAGCATGACGTCTGAGTCCGAAATAGCACCGACCGCCTTGTAGATGACGTTCACCTGGATATTCTCTGTGGAGAGTTTGATCAGCGAGTCTGCAATGGCCTCTGTAGAACCGTCCACGTCCGCCTTGACGATGATGTTCAGTTCCTTGAAATCGCCAATCGCCAAACGACGGCCTATTTCCTCCAAGCCTACATGTTTCTTGGTACGGATGGATTGTTCGCGCTGCAACTGCTCGCGTTTGGATGCAATCTCGCGTGCCTCTTGGTCGGATGACATGACGTTGAACTCATCACCCGCCTGCGGGGCACCATTCAGACCCAGGATGACCGCAGGTTCGCCGGGCAGTACCTCCTTGATGCGTTGATTACGTTCGTTGAACATTGCCTTGATGCGCCCATGCGCAGTACCGGCGAGCACGATGTCGCCCATGCGGAGCGTACCATCGCTGACCAGCACCGTTGCCACATAACCGCGTCCCTTGTCCAGCGACGACTCGATGATAGAGCCCTTGGCGCGGCGCTTGGGATTCGCCTTCAGGTCCAGCATCTCGGCTTCAAGGAGCACTTTGTCGAGCAACTCGCGCACGCCGTCACCCTTCTTGGCAGATATGTCTTGGCTTTGATATTTACCGCCCCAATCCTCAACAAGGATATTCATGTTCGCCAGCTCCTCCTTGATTTTGTCGGGGTTCGCACCGGCTTTGTCGCACTTGTTGATAGCACACACCATGGGCACGCCTGCAGCCTGTGCGTGGCTGATAGCCTCGCGTGTTTGCGGCATGACGCCATCGTCGGCGGCGACAATGATAATAGCGATA
>CAMOMF010000152.1 GCA_946619625.1 uncultured Bacteroidales bacterium | reverse complement strand
TGTTGGCAGAAACGAAGAAGATTTCCGAAGGTTTTGGCGGCATGGAGAACGTGCAGGGTGTGGGTGCCGGAATGCCTAACGGCAACTATTATACCGGCTGTATCGAGTATGCCCCGAACCTGCCATGGAAGGGCTGTATACCGTTCGCCAAGATGATAGCGGAACGGATGGGTGTGCCCTGCCGTATCACCAATGATGCCAATGCCGCCGCCATGGGCGAAATGACATACGGTGCCGCCCGTGGTATGAAGAACTTCATAGAGATTACGCTGGGCACGGGCGTAGGTTCGGGTATCGTGATAGACGGCAAAGTGGTGTATGGTCACGATGGTTTTGCCGGAGAACTGGGACATACCAAGATTGTTCACGGACCGGAAGGACGTCAATGCGGCTGCGGACAGAAAGGTTGTATTGAGGCATACGCTTCGGCAACGGGTGTCGCCCGTTCGGCAAAAGAAATCATTGAGAACAGCAGTAAGGATACGTTGCTCCGCAAATTGGACATTGACCATATCACCTCGTACGACGTGTTCAAAGCTGCTGAAGCGGGTGACGAAATAGCCAAGGAGATATTTGACTTCACGGGTTCGATGTTAGGACAAAAACTGGCAGACTTTGTAGCGTTCTCCGCTCCTGAAGCCATTATTCTGTTTGGCGGTTTGACAAAGTCGGGTCACTGGATAATGGACCCGATTGTAAAGGCGCTGAACGAGAACGTTATGCCGTTGTGGAGGGACAAGGTGAAGGTGCTGGTATCCACGCTGAAAGACTCTGACGCCGCCATTTTGGGTGCCAGTTCGCTGGCATGGGATGTGGCCGCACAGGCACCGATGAACAATTAAGCAATATATAGTGTTGTTCAGACCATTATATCAATTTCCCACGTGGCTGCAGCGTCTCTACCGAGGTGCTACTTGGCGCAGAGACGCTGCAGTGTATTTGACATTTGACGACGGACCTATTCCTGAGGTGACGCCGCACATATTGGCCATCCTTCGCGAAAAGCAGGTGAAAGCCACCTTTTTCGTGGTTGGGGATAACGTACGCAAATACCCCGAGTTGCTGGACCAGATTGTGTCAGAGGGTCACCGCGTGGGCAATCATACGTTTCATCACCTGCCAGGATTGAAGACCTCCGTTGCCGAATACATGCGGGATGTGTCGGCATGCGACGAGTTGATTCACCGTCATTCGCGCCGCAAAGAAAAGCCTCTGTTCCGTCCGCCGTATGGCAGAATACGGCGTTCACAAATGCGCGAGCTGAAGAATACCGGTTACGAGGTGATTCTATGGGACGTGCTCACCCATGACTACAACCTCCGTTACAGTGCCGACAAACTGCTACAGATTGTGCAGCGATATACACGGGAGGGGTCTATTGTGGTGTTTCATGACAGCCTGAAATCAGCAGACCGCATGCTGACTGTGCTGCCTCAAGTCATCGACTTCTGGCTTGCCAATGGTTATGAACTGAAAACCCTGTAACCGAGCTCAAAAAACGGACGTAACACATGCCTGAATTACTGCTGCAATACATCTGGTTCAAGGGGCTTTTCCGCTCCATGCTGCAATTCACTACAGACGGCAAGCCTGTAGAGGTAATCAGTGTGGGGCAGCACAATTTTGACCAAGGTCCGGACTTTAGTGGAGCGGTTATCCGCATAGACGGCATTGAATGGACAGGCAATGTGGAGATACACGTCAAAGCGAGCGACTGGTACAAACATGGTCACCAGCGTGACAAGGCGTATGACAACATTATTCTACATGTAGTACGCCAAGCAGACAAGCAAGTCTATACCACTCAAGGCGAAGCCATTCCTCAATGTGAGTTGCGTTACCCCGAGAACAGTACATACTTGGCGCACTTGCTTTCGGATCGCACGTCTGTCTGCGCCCAACAGTTGTTGGGACATCCGGAATTGCTGCATACAGACTGGAAAGCCGCGTTACTTCGCGACCGAATGGAGAAAAAGAACGCCTCTATCGAGCAACTACTGCAACAGACGCATTACGCTTGGGAGCAGGCATTCTATATTACACTGGCGCACAACTTTGGTTTTCACACTAACGGTCTGCCGTTCGAACTATTGGCGAAACAGACGCCACTGGTATTTTTGCAGAAACACCGCAGTTCATTGTTCCAGTTGGAAGCCATGCTATACGGGCAGTCGGGAATGCTGACCGAGACCACTGCCACCGACGAGTACCGGACGAGCCTGCTGCGAGAGTATATTTTCCTACAGAAAAAGTTCTCGCTTGCGCCCATAGACGGCTCGCTGTGGAAACATATGCGCATGCGTCCCCAGAATTTTCCGGAAGTTCGCATTGCCCAGTTCGCCTCCCTGCTATACAACACCCAGTCGTTATTTGCCAGCATGCTGCAAGAAACCGACCTGAAGAAATTGAGACGGCTGTTTGCAGTAAGTGCCTCCAACTACTGGCACAATGCCAAAATGGGCAAAGCAGCCATTGACCTACTGCTTATTAACAGCGTTATACCCTACAAATACGCATGGGGGAAAGCACATTCGTCCGAATCCATGCAAGAAGACGCTCTGCGATTGCTACATACCATTCCTGCAGAAAAAAACCATGTTGTAGAGAGATGGGAGATGTTGGGCGTAGAGATTGCTGATGCGGCAGATTCCCAGACGTTTATCCACTTATACCAAGACTACTGCCTGCGTCACCGTTGCTTCAACTGCGACGTAGGTTACCAGATATTTTACGTGCATGAAAAGAACTAACAGACATATACTTTACGCGTTGGCAAGCGTCAGTTTTTTAGCCGCCATTGGCTGCGCCAACAGAGGCATGGGTCCCCAGGGCGGTCCCAAGGACGAGACGCCCCCCAAGGTAGTGAAAGAGGAGCCCCTAAGCGGTACGGTAGATTACCACAACAAGAAGATTGAGATTACCTTCGACGAGTACCTGCAACTGAACGATGTTGCCAATCAGGTACTGATCTCGCCCCCACAACAACGTCCGCCAGAGGTGCGTGCCGTGGGCAAGAAGGTGACAGTCACATTCGAAGAAGACCTGCGCGACTCGACGACCTACACCATTGATTTCGGCTCGGCTATCTGTGACAACAACGAACGTAACCCGCTGCAGGGCTACACGTTCTCGTTTGCCACCGGTCCGGAAATTGACACACTGCAGCTGAGCGGTATAGTTGTGAATGCCGAAAACCTCAACCCTGTTAGTGATATATATGTGGGTATTCACTTGAACCATGCCGACTCGGCATTTGAGACCACTCCATTCACACGTATTGCTCGTACGAATGAAAAAGGCGAGTTCACCATACAGAATATCCACCGCGGCACGTATCGTTTGTACGGACTGAACGATGTGTCCCGCGACTATGTCTATCAGCCGGGTGAAGGGTTGGCGATGATTGACACGTTGTTTACGCCCACCGTGCGTGAGGAGGGACGTGTGGACACGCTGTTTCTGGCAGACAGCGTGGTTGTCGCTTTGGACTCGCTGCAACGCGACAGTCTGCCACATGACAGTTTGGGCAGGTACTGGGAAAAGATAGAATCCAAGACCGTGCCGGTGTATGAGCCTAATAACGTACTGCTCATGTACTTCACAGAAGACAAACAGCGCCATTATTTCATTCGTTGTTTGCGTGAAGAACAACATTTCTTCAAATTGCTTTTCTCTGCACCACAAGACTCACTGCCTACCATTGTTGCTATACATTCTGCGGACAGTGTGCCTACGGACTCCGTACTATTAGCACAAACAGATACCGTGCAGACGAACAGCGCCAATTGGCTCGACCACGCCGTTTTCCAGCCTTCACAGGACTTTGACACGATAACAGTTTGGCTCACCGACTCGTCCGTGATCCGCCAAGACACGCTTGCCATGGTCATGACGTATATGTTGTCCGACAGTGTATATAACTTGCAGCCACAAACAGACACTGTGTTTGCCGTCTATCGCGCACCGCGCCTGTCGGATAAGGCGAAAGCGGAAATAGAGAAACGCAAGGCAACGGAACGTCATGACCTGAAACTCAAGCAGAACAGTTCCAGCACCTTTGATATTTTTGACAGTCTGCGTATTACCTCCCCTACTCCTATTCGCGTGTTTCACCCTGAGATGTTGCACCTCAGTGTCAAGAAAGACTCCACTTACCGCCCACTAAAAATACAACCATTGATGAAAGGTATGGCAAACATGCAAGTGGTTGTACCGTACAAATGGGAGGCAGAGAAAGAGTATCGTCTGACCGTAGATAGCGCAGCCTTCACCGATGTGTACGGTTGGAGTAATCAGGAAATGGAGATAGACCTGAAGATACGTTCGTTGGAGGACTACTCCACCCTGATTGCCGTCATGGAACCGTTTGATTCCACTGCACGCATTCAGTTACTCAACGAGAAGGATATAGTCGTGCGTGAATTGCCTGCCAAGGAGGGCGGGACACGTTTTGAGTACCTGAAGCCGGGCACGTACTACATGCGTCTGTACTTGGACATAAACGGTGATGGACATTGGACTACAGGCGATTTTCTGAAGCACCGCTCACCCGAACCGGTGTACTATTACTCGGGCAAATTGTCCCTGCGTGCCAATTGGGACTTTGAGGAGTCGTTTGACATTACCGCCAAGCCGTTATTGGAGCAGAAACCTGCCGAACTGAAACAGACAGAAGGTAGCAAACAGAAAAAATAATGAGCAAACTAAGACAAACACTATACAGCGAGTTTATTGCCGGGCGTACTGCATTCGACTGGTGCTTTTTGGCAGCCGGCCTGCTACTACAGGTTGTCGTGTTCTGTTTGTCGCCAAGCGAACCTATCGTCATTGTCAGCGGGCTGGCAGGTATCGTGAATGTGGTGCTGAGCGCCCAGGGAAAAATCTCGTCGTATTTCTTTGGGTTCATACAAGTCGTCACATACCTGATAATCTGTTATGACCAACGTTTATACGCCGAGGTGGGGCTGAATATGTACTACCTGATTACTATCTTTGCCGGTATTTATGCATGGCGCCGCCGCTATCGGGTAAACGAGACAACGGGCAGTGCCGAACTACACACACGCCAACTGTCTCCATGGTTGTGGACAAGCGTCATTATCACAGTGACCTTGCTGAGTGCGCTCAGTGGCTGGTTGCTTGCCAACTACACCAACGACTCCGACCCATACTTGGACGCTTTTACCACCGTACCCGCCGTGGCTGCCCAGATGTTGCTGATTTTCGGGTACCGCGAACAATGGTTTATTTGGTTTATAATTGACTTAGGTTGCATATGGCTATGGATACGTGCCGGCAATTGGTCGATGGCAGCCCTATACGCTTTTTGGTGCCTCAATTGTTTGAGAGGCTTGCACCATTGGACTAAAATGGCAAAACAATAATGAAAAATATGAAACACTGCTCTTTTCTGCTGTTGACTATCATGCTGTTTGTAACGGCATGCAGCACCAAATTGTCATCTGAAAACAGTACGGACCGTCTGACGTATAAACCGTTACCACGTGAACTGCAAGACGACTTGCGTCCCGCTTTCGATAGCGTGTTCTACTGCGTCAATGCCATTCCCGGCTGCGATTTGCACAGCCTGATGGTCATACAAAACGGCAAAATTCTGTACGAACGATATGGTATGGGTCATACCTCCACCGAACTGCACACCATGTGGTCTGCAACCAAGACGTTCACTGCCACGGCAGTGGGTTTTGCCATGCAGGACGGTTTGTTAAGTTTAGACACGCCAGTTGTCCGCTACCTGCAGGACGAACTGCCCGACACTCTGTCTCCCTACATGCAACAGATGACATTGGATCACCTGCTGAAAATGAGTTCCGGCTGGAAAGGCGATATCATCACCAACCGCATAAAGGGGGGTGAACACTTTGATGCTGTTCGCGCCTGCCTGACGGCTCCCTTTTCGCATGAGCCGGGCACGCATTGGCGATACAATAACATGGATACCTACCTTGCCGGAGTAGTAGTACAAAAACTGACCGGTAAGACACTGGAAGCCTATCTGAGGGACAAACTATTCTCCCGAATAGGTGTGGACACGCTCTGCTACGACCAAGATTGGCGCGGATTCAATACGGGCGCATGGGGCATGCATATATCTACTGAGACGCTTGCCAAATTAGGGCTGTTTATGCTGCAAAAAGGTGCATGGGAGGGTGAACAAGTGCTGGACAGCGCATGGTTTGACCGTGCCATGGCGGTGCATATCGTGCAGTACACAGACGCGCCGGACAGCGACCCGCGCACAGAGGGGAATCACTTAAGTGACTGGAAATCGGGCTATTGTTATCAAAGTTGGGCATGCCACATACCCGGCTCTGTCCGAGCAGATGGTATGTGGGGACAATACGCCATCGTGTTACCCGACAAGAACGCCGTCATTGCCATGACAACAATCTGCAGCGACCGCGAAGCCCAACTGCGCGCTATTTGGGAGCATGTCTATCCACACTTGTAAACAACCACTCCGCATGCAGAAAATCATCATGAAGATATTCATTGTATTCGTGTCGATTATTGCAGTTGTTGCCTTGATTGCCGTCATAATCCTGTCGCAGCCCAAGTTCGGCAGGACCCCGCGAGGCGAACGGTTGGCACGGTCACAAAAGTCATGGCACTACCAAGACGGGCAATGGCAGAACGAGGTGGAGACCCAGACGTTCACCGGCGACAAAGGGTGGGTGCGCACATTGGGCGAGTTTTTATTCGTGCGTACAGAACGTCTCCGTCCTGACAAGCCTGTTCCCGCAGTCAAAACAGACCTGCGCAGCTTACCGGACAGCACCGACTGGATAGTATGGTTCGGACATTCCTCTTACCTGCTCAACCTCGCCGGCAAGAAAGTGCTGGTAGATCCTGTTTTCTACGAGGCAAACCCCTTCCCATTCGGAGGACACCCATTCGAAGGAACAGACCTATACAGACCGGATGATTTGCCCGAGTATATTGATTTATTGCTGATCACTCACGACCATTGGGACCACTTGGACTACAAGACTGTTCGCCCGATGCAGCCACGAATCGGACGTGTTGTCGCGCCCTTGGGGGTGGGTGAGCATTTTGCTTATTGGGGATACCCGGAGAGCAAACTTACGGACTTGGATTGGTGGGAGACGAAAGAGTTGGAGGATGGTTTTCGCGTCACTTGCACCCCTCAACGCCATTTCTCCGGCCGTGGCCTAAAACGCAATCGGGCACTATGGGGCTCGTTCGTGCTGGAGACACCTCACGGCGCATACTTTTTTGGAGGAGATGGCGGCTATGGTCCACATTTCCAAGCCATTGGACAACGGTTTGACCTGCGTCTGGCTATCCTTGAAAACGGACAATACAACACCCAATGGGCGAACATCCACACTTTGCCCGAACAACTTGGTCAGGAGGCATTGGACCTGAGAGCACAAGAGGTTATCACCGGACACCACAGTAAGTTTGTTCTGGCACGCCACCCGTGGGACGAGCCCTTGATGAACGAGCGAAAAGCAGCACAAGACAATGGAATCAACTTGACGGTATTGACCATAGGAGAGCCCTATTTTCTTAAGGGCACTTCTAAAAATTAGCGCAGCGCACGTTTTAGGTAAGCCCTTAAGCAAGCCATTATTCTATACGAAACAGAACAAATGAAACGTTTTTTAGACAAGACCCTACTGAATGACCACGTTATTTTAGGGGTTATTCTTATCAACTCGGTAGTTATCTTCATGCAGGAGTCGGGAATGGAGAATCCGCTGCTCATTGGCATTGACATGACCTGCACCTTGATTTTTCTCTTTGAAATGATTACCAAGCAGGTACGTTATGGAGTGAAAGCCTATTGGAGTGACGGCTGGAACCGCATGGATGGTGCATTGGTTCTGTTGTCATTACCCTCATTGGTGACCCCATTCGTTGATGTGACGACCTTCAATTTCTCCGTTGTTCTCACCTTGCGACTCATGCGCGTCATCCGGTTCCTACGCGTATTGCATTTCTTCCCCAATGTAGCACAGATTGGTCAGGGGCTGAAACGCGCTCTGAACGACTCGGGGATTGTGCTGGTAGGTTTTGCCGTTCTACTTGTTTTATTCGGGCTGATTAACTGCAGTTTGTACCGACAGGTTGTTCCCGAGTATTTTGGTACTCCACTACGCTCCATTTACTCCGCATTCCGCGTCTTCACAGTGGAGGGCTGGTATGAGATTCCCGATGCCATTACCGCAGCCACTTCCCCCATTGTAGGACGCCTGTCACGGCTGTATTTCTGTTTTCTGTTAGGCTCATGCGGCATATTGGGGATGTCATTTATCAACTCCGTATTCGTGGACGCCATGGTGGCGGACAACAACGATGATGTCAAGGTACAACTGGACCGCATAGAACAGCAACAAGCCCGTATGGAGAAAGAATTGGCAGAACTGAAATCCATGCTGAACAAAAAGTGACGGTCCCCAAGGTGTGTTCATGGTATCAAACAAAAAAAATGCACCTTTTTTTGCCTTTTTTCTTGCATATATCAGAAAAAAGCAGTAACTTTGCACCGTGTTTCAGATTAGCAGAACATATGCGACCGTGATTCTCGTTAAGATGACGAGCGTTTTTGGTGTACCTTTGATGATTGACATACACTTATGGTATGAACCCACTGCGGGTTTGTACCATATTTTTTGATAACAATAACCAACAGATATGCAACTATTTATCCAACTTATGACGCTTGTCGGTTCCGTAGCGATGCTGATGTACGGAATGAAAGTTATGAGCGAGGGCCTGCAAAAAATGGCGGGCAGCAAACTGAGCAATGTGCTTGGAACGATGACGACGAACCGTTTCACGGGAGTGCTGACGGGTGCTTTTATCACCGCAGCTGTTCAGTCGTCCACAGCCACCACCGTGATGACAGTCAGTTTCGTGTCGGCTGGAATTCTGACACTCGCACAGGCCATCTCGGTTATCATGGGCGCCAATATCGGTACTACGTTTACAGCATGGATTATGGTGTTGGGAGGCGGCTCATTCGATTTGCGCTTTGTTGTTTATGCTACCATAATCCTCGCCGTGGCGCTCATTCAGTACAAAAAGAATTCCGACGTTGGCAATTTCCTCATTGGCATGGCATTGATGCTGTTAGGACTGACCACGCTGAAAATCAACGCCACGGAGATGCACTTGGACCAAATGACGCCGGTGCGCAGTTTCTTCGAAGCGACCTCCAGTTGGGGTTATGGCAGTTATTTCCTTTACCTGTTGGTTGGTGGAATCCTGACGTTTGCCGTACAGTCATCGGCGGCAATCATGGCTATCACTATGACCCTGTGCTC
>CAMOMF010000151.1 GCA_946619625.1 uncultured Bacteroidales bacterium | reverse complement strand
TCGGTAAACCCTTCGCTGAACTCAAACGTCTCACCATCAATAGTGAGGGTGCGGTATGTACGTTTCTCGCCTTGTACGGCATCGGGTGGCAGGCAGTCAGCGTTGATTGAGAGAAAATAGCGGACACGTGCGTGCTCCAGTTCCAGGTAGCCTGCCACGCGGTCGAAAGACATTACATGCACGATGTTCTCCTTCACAGCACCGAACACCCACTGCAGCATGTCGTAGAAATGTACGCCGATATTGGTGGCGATGCCGCCGCTTTTGTTAACATTGCCTTTCCATGATGTGTAGTACCATTTGCCGCGCGCTGTGATGTAGGTGAGATCCACATCGTAGACGCGGTCTTTCGGACCCTCCGCCACTTTCTTTTTCAGCGCTACAATGGCAGGGTGCAGACGCAATTGAAGAATATTGTATGCCTGATGACCGGTCTCTTTCTCGAGTTCCAGCAGGTTATCAATATTGTATGGATTGAGCACCACCGGTTTTTCGCAAATCACGTTGCAGCCGAGACGGAGTCCGTACCGGATGAACGCATCGTGGGTGTAGTTGGGCGTGCAAATCGACACCCATGACAGCGGGTTATCCGTCCGCATTTGCTTGGAGCAAAAGCGGTCGAACTGCTCGTTTTCCGTGAAAAAAGAGCAGTTGGGAAAAGAACTGTCCAGTCTTCCCACACAATCGAACTTATCATATGCCACCAGCAGGTTATTGCCGGTGTCTGATATAGCTTTTATGTGGCGCGGAGCGATGTAGCCAGCCACGCCTATGAGTGCAAAATTCTTCATTTTATACTTTTTCTTTAATCGCACAGACTGTATAAGTCCCCCCTCGGATTGAGCAGTATAATGGGTACAACTGAGTGCAGGATGATTTTTCTTTCTGCGGGACCGAATATGATGTCGTCCAGTCCGTAGTCGCGCGAGGCTGTCCATACAACAGCGTCCACCGAGCGGATGGCGGGCACCTCTTTGTACAATGACATCGAGTCGCTCTTGGCCGTTTGTCGGTCTATATGAAAGGTCATGCCGAGGTCCTCTTGCCGCGAGCAGAGAAAGGTATATATTTTACCTGTATTGGTTTGTGCGCGGCTGCCGTAGTCGTGCGCTGTCAGCAGCGTGATTGCCGTGCCGGTGTATCGCGCCAAGTGGCTGAGTAGTTCGGCTTTGTGCACCTCTTCCTCCAGCATGGTGACGGGTGCAAGAACACTGTTCAGTACGCCCTCGGCGGGGTAATGCATGGCTGGTGTAAGAATGATGTACGGACAGCGCAGTTCGCGCGAAACGTTCAGCCGGTGTTGCACACTTCGGCTTCGCGCGGCGCAGGAATACACAATCAAGTCCGCTTCCGTTTCAGGGTCGAAGTCGGCAGCGGACACCGCCACGAACTCCCGCTCCAGCGCTTTGGTCAGACGCTCCGTCCAAGACCGGGCCTCCGCATTCACCATATCTTCTACATACACTACCCGCAATTCTTTTTCTTATTTGGTCATTTACTATTTCTTTACCCACAAGGGGTACGATCACTTCGTGTGGGACATTTATTTGGAGATTTGAACATTTGGGCATTATTCGTTACCGGGGGATCTCCACTTATTTTACTGCCCAAGTGGTGTAGTTGCCGTTGTTTTCGGTGATGGTGAGCAACAGCAGATGACCATTTTTCTTGTCGTACTCCAGCGTAAGACTCTTTACACCATGTTTGGGGCGTTCTGCCACCAGTTCACACACATATCGTCCACCCTTGTCAGAGTAGGTGGGTTGCGCATTCGTCAAGGTGGCAATCTCTGCCACGTTGCCTTGGAAAGCGTTAATAAGAGTCAGGCGCAACAATCCCGTCTTGCTGTTGGCATCTTTTGCCGGCAGTTTCTGTACCATCCCTTTGACAGATAAGCTGAAGTTCTCGTCCTCTATCAGGGTGTAGTCACCCTTGGGGTCGGAATAGTCCATGCGCAGGTTGGCAGGCGCAGTCCATACAAGCGTGCCGGTCTTGACGGTCTCTTTCTTCAGTTTGGGCATCACTTTCGTCTCGGTGAAAGGAGAAGAGTAGGTGCTTTTTTGCAGTTTCAGTATCTTGGCGTCAATCCCTTGCGCTCCGGCAAGGGTGGTTATTGCCAACAGAAGGGTACATATTACAAAATGTTTTTTCATTGTTTTCTGTTTTTTAGTTTGATATATAGTCTGTACAAATTAGGTTGCAACGTGTAGGAAAGCATGATAGTAGTAATCATGCCGACCAGGGATGCAAAGGCGATGGAGTGTAGGGCGGGGTGTTGAGCAAAGAACAGTGAGAACATGCACACGCACAGCACGGTGCCGGAAATAGTGATGGCGGTCTTGTGATAAACCAATGTTTTGTCGTCCTCGGCATCGCTGCTTTGCTTGAGCAGCCCGTCCATGATGAAGATAGAGTAGTCCACGCCGATGCCAAAGATAAAGGAACTGATGACTACATTGATCATGTTGAACGACTGGTGGAACAATGCCATGGCTCCTAATACGGTGTACCACGAAATCATCATAGGCGCAAAGGCGATGAGGGCGACCCATAGGTTGCGGTAACTGACAAGTAGCAGCAGGAACACGAAGATGGAGGAGATAAGCATGATCAGGTTGAAGTCGTCATGCACCATTTCTACGAGCGAAGAGGTGTAGTGGTACGGGTCCAGCACGATGCAGCCGGGCACGTCGTCAAGTGCGTCCATACCGGCGTTCTTATCCTCCTCGGTGGTCATTACGTTGAAGAAAACCAACCAATCGTCCCCCACTTGTTCGACAAAGAGGTTGCTTATCTCATCCGGAATAATACCTGCTTCGTACAGGTTTCCAGGCTCTTGAGGGGTTGCCATCAAGTCGCGGAAAGCAAGGAACATGTCGGCATCGATGTCGGCATGGCTGCACGCAGTTTGCACATTACGCCAAACAAGGGCCTGTTTCTCAGGCGTGAAGTAGTGGTTCCAATGCTCAATGCGCGCCTCCTGTACACTGCGAGCGGGCAGTAGTACGCCTGTACGCATGAAACTCTTCACCAGTCCGGCTTGCTGTAACGAGTCGCATGCCGCTTCGATAGCAGGTAGGTTTTCCAGCGCTTCATCCAGCGTCTTGGCAGTGGAGGCGTAGTATTGGTCGGCAAAACCCTTGTTAGTGTTCTCTGCCCATTTGGTCATAGAGCGCGCCGTGAAGTCAGAGATGTAGTTGATGTTGTGCAGGTCGCTGTCGAAACGGTATTTGCCGGAGAAAGCGATGCACACGGCACAGAACACCAGTACCACAGCCCCTATCCAGTAATGCCTGTCCACTTGGATAGCATTGATGCGCTCCAAGAAAGCGAAAGCGCGGCGGTTGGGTTCGTGGTTTTTAGGGAAGAACTGAGGCATGAAGATCAGTGACGCCAAGGTCGTTCCTGCCACGGCCAGCGAGGCAAACAGACCGAAGTCTTGCAGCAATGCCGACTGAGTGAACAGCAGTCCTATGAAAGCACCGATGGTGGTGACAGAACCCATCAGCACGGGCTTGGTCTGCACGCGTACGGTTTGGCGGGCATCGCCGGTGTAGATGTATTGTATCAGCACGTGCATGCAGTAACTGAGCGCCACACCCAATACGATGGCACCCAGTCCTAATGCCAGCAGTGACATACTTCCGCGCGTCAGGCGGATAATCGCCAGCGAGCAGAAAGCACCATAGGCTATCGGTAGCAGCATGGCGACAATATACTTGGGGCGCTTGAAGCAGATGCCCAACAGTATGATAATAACAAGCAGCGAGATGAGTATGGTGCTGAACAGGTCCTGCTTGGTCTGCATGGAATTGCCGGCGGAGAGTGCCAGCGCACCGTGCCACAGTACTTCCACCTCGGGATGAGCCGCCTCCACTTGGTCCTTTACCTTGCGAAGTTCTTTGATCATCTTGGACGCCTTTGCCGACTCGTTGAGTGACATGTTCGGGTCGAAGAAAGCCAGACAAGCGCTTCCATCCTCTGAGAACAGGTGCGTGCCGTTGAAACGGGCGGGTTCATCGTTTTCGCCCATACTGTCCAGCATGCCGCTCAGTCCTGTTTTTGCCAGCACTATCCCTGCCGGGTCGTACGAAAGCGCATCGTACAATTGCTCACCGAGGGGTGTCTCCAGCAGTTGCAGGTACTGCTGTATGGTTGTCTCGATATGTTCTGCGGAGGTGAGGCTGTCCATCTGTTCGTCCGTGAAATCCAGATAGGCAGGGGCATGTCCCATGACGTAGGTGCCTGCTTCCATGAGCATGGTCGGGTCCACCCTGTACAAGGCAGAGGCGATATAGTGGTTGGCTGTGTCACCCGAGAGCACGTCCTCCATGAACTCGTCCATGATGCCTGCCAGTTCGTCCTGAGACAACTGCATGCCATCGCGTGTGCACACCTGCACGAACATCTTGTCTTTAATCTTGATGTCAGAGAACGACAGGCTGATTGTGGCGTCTTCGTTAGCAGAGGGAAGAAGTTTCATGATGTTTTCCTCCAGCGGGCACATCAGTCCGAAGACGGCAAAAGCCATAGTGGTGATGCAGAGGGTGAGCCAAAGAGCCACTCTATGCGTCCGGAAATATTCATAGATTGTGTTCATTCTAATTTAACCATTTAACACTTTAACACTTTAAGGAGTGTAGGTGCTACACTCTTAAAATCACAAAAACCGTGCAAAGTTAACACTTTTTTCTGAAAGAACAAAGGAAAAAGACCCTCTTTGCGCATATTTTATGTCTTTTTTATTTAAAAAAGCGTTTTTTGTGGAAATTATGATTGAAAACAGCCCGACGATTAAGCAGTATACATCCCTTGCGGGATTTGCTCATAGTGCAGTGCTCCTATTATGGTCTTGCTGAGTAGTATCTTCATGGCGCGACATACAACTTTAGGCAATCAGAACCCAATAAAAATAAGGAACGCACGTGTGTGCGCGCGTTCCTTAATTATTAATGTCATAGCGGTTGGACTTATCCACCGAAGTTGTCGAAGCGAATATCCTGATCCTCGACGCCGAGAGAGTGGAGTAGATCGAGCACGGTCTTTGCCATCATTGGAGGACCGCACAGGTAGTACTCGATGTCTTCGGGAGCGTCATGCTGCTTGAGGTAAGTATCGCCCATGACCGGAGCAATGAAGCCCGGCGTGTATTTGATTCCCATTTCGTCGGCTTTCGGGTCCGGACGGTCCAATGCCAAGTGGAAATGGAAGTTGGGGTACTCTTTCTCCAGTTCGAGGAAATCGTTCAAATAGAAGACCTCGTTGATGGCACGTGCACCGTAGAAATAGTGCATTTCGCGGTCGCGGCAGTTGCGTGTCTTCAGCATGTGCATGATTTGTGCACGAAGCGGAGCCATACCGGCACCACCGCCAACCCAAATCATTTCTTTCTTGCTGTCATAAACAGGTCGGAACTCGCCGTAAGGACCACTCATCAGCACCTTGTCACCCGGCTTGAGCGACCAGATATACGAAGAGGCGATACCAGGGTTCACATCCATGAACTCCGGTCCGTTCGGGCACTGGTCTTTCGG
>CAMOMF010000150.1 GCA_946619625.1 uncultured Bacteroidales bacterium | reverse complement strand
GGCACCCCCCTCTATATCGCCCACGGCAGTGGCAAGGTTGCAGAGGTAGATATGTCCGTGACTGAGGCGACCGGCACTGATGACGTGAGTACCGCCTTCTACACCAGTAAGGTCGAGCAGAATAGGGTTGGAGGTGTCATCGTTGAGGAGGTCTGAGGTGCGGAACAGTTTCGGCGCGGTACGGTTGGCAAGCAGCACATATTCGCCATCGAAATCGCCGCCACGGGTAAACTCTTCGGTGAGGTCCGGATAGACGTTGTTCGTAACAAAAGAGAAATCATGCACAATGGCCTGCGAGAAGTCGGCACCAGGAGTGGGCGACGAAGCAAACGTAACCTCATATTCGGCGGTCAGCCCCATGAAGTCCATCTGGAAGAAACCCGGTTCGGAAGCACTGATGACCCCATTGGCATCCGCCTTGGTGAAACTATATGTGGACCGTGCCGGCGACAGCGCCACACTGACCACGGTAGCCGTACTTGACTCGGGCATACCCAGACAGAGCAGACCATCCATGATATTGGTGGCAGTGAGTGTGTACTCTGCGCCTTTGTCGTCCTTGACAACGATTTTTTCGATTACGGGTGCAGATGCAGGGTCTTT
Source organism: uncultured Bacteroidales bacterium (assembly GCA_946619625.1). Lineage (GTDB taxonomy): Bacteria > Bacteroidota > Bacteroidia > Bacteroidales > Paludibacteraceae > Colicola. The sequence goes on along the minus strand of CAMOMF010000150.1, from coordinate 2,547 downwards.
GAGGTTGAGCACCACTTCGTAGGTTTCCTCTTTGCTTGCCGACTCCGTCTTGTTGACACACTTGAGCGAGCCTTTCAGGGTCTTGGCGGCATCATCGTTGCCTGCGGTGAAGTCGATCACATCACTCTCAAGCACAGCACCCAGCGAGTAAGTGCCCTGAAACTTGACTGCGGCGATATTGGTCTCTGCGGGAACATTGGCAAAGTTGATAACTTTGGCGGTCTGGTCTATTTCACCATTGATCATGTCACCGCCGGAAATACCACCGTTGACAATCTTGATGGACTTGATAGTGGCTTCGAGCGTAGAGCCGTTATTACCATTGTTCGGGTCCGGCTTACAGCCCACAAAAAGCACTGCGGAGAACAGCGTCAACAGTGCTGCTAATTTGAAGTGTTTCATATAATTATAATTAACCAATTTACACATTGTCTAATTTACTAATTGAACATTTACTCCCACTCGGGGTTCTGCGAGAGGTGGTATCCCTTGGACTCGTACAGGGTGATTTGTCCGGAGGGGACAGGTGCGATATAGTTACGCTTGACAGGACGCGGACGGGCGTTTTGGTCGTTGCGGAGGATATACCCTTCTGTGGCGGAAGCATCCTCCAGAACGATGGTGGCGTCCCGGTCGGGATAGTTTGCCAGAACGATGTATGCGCCGTACCGGATATCCGGGTTGCAGTCGTTCCATACGTAGTCCAGTTTCCTCCAACGCTTGAGGTCATTAACACGGAACCCCTCCAAACATAGTTCCACGCGGCGTTCGCGACGAATCTCCCAAAGGACAGGGTCGGTCTCGGGTCCGTCGGCGTAGTTCTCGATAGAGAGTCGCACCGGGTCATCGAAGGTGACGTTATTCACCATGGGCAGACCACCGGAAATCTTCAGTGCCGGCAGATTGACATCGGCACGCGCACGAATCAGGTTGATAGATTTGTCGAGATCGGCCTGAGCAAACGTACCTTTGCCCATCAGACTGAGTTCGTATGCCGCCTCTGCATAGTTGAGCAGCACCTCGGCGTAACGCAGGCACGGCGCATCGGTGATGTTCTTCGCGCCCGTCCAAGTCGGTTCGGGCTTCGATGCACGCGAGTCGTCCATGTACTTGCACCAGCTGTAGCCGGTATAGGTATAGGCAAACGGCTTGCAATCACATCCCTTGATGTAGTACTTGGGGCGGATACACATGCTCAGACGGGGATCGCGGTTCTCAAAGAACTCTGTGTAGGTCCGGGGAATCCACATCGCCCCATTCTTCACATAGACCGGCTGGCCATCGGAGCAAACGAATGCCTCGGCAAGCGACTTGCTGCAGCCCTCCTGGCTCTCAGTGAAATTGATGGAAAGCATCTGGTGTGCCAGTACACCGTCCACATAATGGCGGTACATCAGCATCTCGGGGTTGCCTGCCAAATCATCGGAAGTGAAGAGCGCCTTATAGGATGGAGCAATACTGTACTTGCCGCTGTTCATGACCATCTCAGCCGCTTCTTTCGCCTTGGCAAGACAGGTGGCTGCCATGTCTTCGTCAATCTCGTGGTAGCGGAGGAAAGTGCCCTCGCGGAGCAGGTATCGGCTTGCCATACCGGCAACGACGTACTTGTTGATTTGCAGGTTACCGTCGTTGGCGCGCACGTACTTCATGGCATAGTCAAAATCCTCGATGATACGGGCATCCACATAAGTGCGCGGGTCACGGTCCTTATACATGTAGTCCATGTCCTTCTTGTTGTTGGAAACGACGCAGAGGGTGTCGAACCAAGGCACATCGCCGTAAGTGAACACCAGGCTGCTGTAGAAACAAGCGCGGAAGAAACGGCCTATACCCCGCCAATGGTTGATGGCTGCAGAGTCAAGGGGCAGACGGTCCACGTTGTGAATGACATAGTTGGCTTTACGGATACTGGAGAAACTCCAACTGCCACTGCTGACAGGTACTACCGTTGGTTGCAACTCCAACTGGTCCTGCTCGCACACATCATCGTTGGTGCCGGGCTTGATAACCGAGAGGGCGGAAGAGTAGGAAGTGCCATAACCGGAGAACACAGACGGATAGAAACCATACATGTAACTGCGCGCCTGGTCCTCTGAAGTCCAGAACTCCTCATCAGTGAAATTGTCGAAAGGCTCTACGTTGAGGAAAGAGCATCCGGCAAGAGGGAGGAAGAACAGGACGATAAACAGATATTTATATATTGTTCGCATAATAGTTAACTGTTAAAGAGTGATTTGTAAACCGCATGATAGTTGACGTGTGAATGGGTAGATACGTCCATATCCCATCGCACCGCCGTCACCGGCAGATGTCTGTGTCTCGGGGTCAATAGGCATGTTGCCCAGATGGTCAAACTCAGCCACATTCTCGAAACTGCCGTAGATACGGAACTTCTGGAAACGCATCTTCTTGAGTACCTCTTTGGGCAGGTTGTAACCGATGGTAATGTTCTTGAGACGCAGATAACTGAGGTCGAGCAAGTAGCGCGTCTGGCACAGGAAGTTGAACGAAGCGGCGGAGTATTGTCCGGGCTGGTTCATCTCGGTC
>CAMOMF010000149.1 GCA_946619625.1 uncultured Bacteroidales bacterium | reverse complement strand
GAAGAGAATCCCCACCTTGCTGGGCGTCTCGCGGAAAGTGGTCTTCCCCGCCACGCTGTCCATGACCGCGTCCACTGCCATACCGCTCAGAGCTGCGCGCTCCTCCAAGGGAATACCCAGTTTGTCGAACGTCTTCATGAGTTCGGGGTCGATCTCTTTGGGGGCGTCGTCGCGTTGGGTCTTGGGTGCGGCGTAGTAGGAGATGTTCTGGAAGTTTATTTCCGGGATGTGCAGGTGCGCCCACGTGGGGAGGGGCATCGTCTGCCATTTGCGCAGGGCTTTCAACCGGAAATCCAGCAACCAATGGGGCTCGCCTTTCTTTTCCGAGATAAGGCGAACGACATCTTCGTTCAAGCCGCGGCTGATGATGTCCGTCTGGATATCAGTGGTGAAGCCGTACTTGTACTCCGAACCGGTTATGTCCTGAATTACATCATTCATGTGGTAAGTGTATAAAACACAAAAAAATCACACCCGGTGATTTTTTTGAGAGGTACCTTGCGGAGTCGAACCGCACTGACCGGTTTTGCAGACCGGGGACTAAACCGCTCATCCAAGGTACCATTGCTTTCCTCCCCACCATGGCAAAGCCGAGTCGGGGACCCCAATTGGGGTACTTTTCGTCAAAGCGACTGCAAAGGTACTGCTTTTTTTTGACATGACCAAACTTTTTGCAAAAAAAATGTACTTATTGCTGCATTTTTGCCCTTTTTTGCCATTCTCTGACGCTTTCGATGCAGTTTCCTCGAATGAAAAGGGGAAATCATGTAATCATTTTTGCATTTTCTCATTTTCACATGTCTTTACCCCTTGCGGGGTGCGATCTGCTGCGCTGTGCTTTACCGACAAGGGGTACGGTCTGCATCGCAGTGTGGACGAGCACTATATGTGCGGAAAATTTGCTCACTGTAAGGAGAAGGTAAAGAGAAGGTAAGGAGAGGGTAAGGAGAAGGTAAGGAGAGGGTAAGGAGACCGTAAGCAAAATGTTAAACAAAAAAAGGAGCAAAGAATATAATTTCAGACTCCTCCCTCGTGCAGGAAAGCACACGCAGTGATCGTACGGTGCGAAGCGCAGGAAAGAAGGTGTTTCAAGTCCTAAAAAGGCTCGTTTCCCGCGGAAAATGCATCTTTTTTTGCTTTTTTTTGAAATTTAAGTACAAAAGACTTGCACATGTCAAAAAAAAGCAGTAACTTTGCAGTCCAAAATTTGTAAAATGCGTAAAAAGGCGTTCTTAACCCACAAGGGGTACGATCACTTCGTGTACTTTACCCACAAGGGGTACGGTCACATTGTGTGCATACTAACCCTCCTGATGTTGGTGCTTGCCGGTTGCGGTGAGTACCAGAAAGTGTTGAAATCTACGGACCCTGAGTTTAAGTACAACAAGGCGATCGAGTATTTCAACGCGGGCGAGTACGTGAAGGCGCAGACGCTTCTGGACGATGTGACCTCTTATTTCCGAGGAACAGAACGTTCGGAGGATGTGTTGATCTACCTTGCACGTTGTTACATGGGACAAAAAGTGTACGACTCTGCCGCGGAGTATTACGAAGCCTACACGCGCTCTTATCCTAAAGGTAAGAACAACATGGAGGCGCGTTTCATGGTGGCGCATGCGTACTACATGGACTCGCCGGATGCTCGACTGGACCAGAAGCAGACGCATACCGCCATTGAGTACTACACTCAGTTTATCGAGTTGTTCCCTGAGAGCAGTTACGCACAGCAGGCATACAGCGAGCGTCAGGAGATGTACGACAAGTTGGCGTACAAGGAGCTGCTATCAGCAAGACTGTACTACAACCTGGGCACATATTTGGGCAATAACTACGTCAGTTGTGAAACCGTCAGTAAGAACGCCTTGAAGAAATATCCTGCCAGCCCTTACACTGAGGAGTTCTGTTGGCTTATTTTTGCCGCCAAGTACCAGCAGATGGTGTACAGCACGGCTGCGTTGCTGGACGAGCGTGCACGCGAAGCGCAGGACGAATACTACTCGTTCGTCACCGAGTTTCCCGAGTCGAAGCATGTGTCCCAAGCCAAGTCCTGGCTCAAGAACATCAAAAAGGTGCTGAAATCGGAGGAGGAATAAAGGAACAATGAGTTCAGGAGTTCTTTCCTCGCAGGCTCGGACGTTCGCTGCGCGTGCAGGAGTACAGAAGTTCAGGAGTGCTTTCCTCGCAGGCTCGGACGATCACTGCGTGTGGTAAATGAGCAAGTGATGAAATGTGTAAATAATAAAACCGTAAATATAAAATGGATTACAAGAAAACAAATGCCCCGCATAACACCGTCACTCGTGACGTGAATGCGCTGACCGAAGAGGTGGGCAATGTCTATGAAACCGTAGTTATTCTCGGCAAACGCGCCAACCAGATTGGTGCCGCCCTGAAGAAAGAGCTCGATGCCAAGTTGCAGGACTTCTCTGTCCCGCAGGATGGGATTGAGGAAATGTTCGAGAACAAAGAACAGATAGAGATTTCCAAGAGTTACGAAAACCTGCCCAAACCGACGCTTATCGCCACGCAGGAACTTATCGAACATCAACTGGTGTACAAGAACGGCTCACGCGATGCCGCGTTGGACGAAGAAGAGTAGGTAAATAATCGTAAATTGTAAATGGTCAAATAGTCAGTTACTAAATTGTTGCAAGGAAAACATATAGTTGTCGGAATCAGCGGCGGGATAGCAGCGTATAAAACGCCGCTGCTGATACGTATGCTGCGTGCTGCAGGTGCGGAGGTGAAAGTGACTACCACCCCCAATGCGCTGCATTTCGTCACCGATTTGACCTTGCAGACACTCTCAGGGAACAAGGTCTATTCTGATGTCTTTGCCCCCACCAACGACCACTCCACCGAACATATCTCGCTGCCCGATTGGGCGGACCTGATGATTATTGCGCCGGCGACAGCGAACGTGATTGGCAAGATGGCGAACGGCATCGCTGATGATGCGCTCACTACCACATTCCTCGCCATGACCTGCCCCGTTCTGGTGGCGCCAGCCATGAACGAGAAAATGTACGCGCACCCGGCACTTCAACACAACCTGCAAACGCTTGACTCTTTCCCCCATGTCACCGTACTCCCCTGCGATGAGGGGTTCCTTGCATGCGGGACCACGGGCAAAGGACGCATGCAGGAACCGGAGCAAATTTTCCTCTCGGCTCAGCACCTTTTAACCGAACAGACCCTCGCGGGCAGGCGTGTACTCATTACTGCCGGGCCAACGCAGGAGAAAATAGACCCGGTACGTTTTATCAGCAACTACTCATCCGGCAAGATGGGGATTGCCTTGGCGGAAGAGGCGGCTTTGCGAGGTGCGGAGGTGACACTCATCCTTGGACCGACTACGCTACGCCCGCGCGCACTCCCGCGTCTGCGCGTAGTAAATATAGTGTCTGCCATGCAGATGTACGATGCTGCCGTCCAACTGTTCCCCGATGCCGACATTGCCATACTATGCGCTGCCGTGGCGGACTATAGGCCGGAAAAAACAGCCGACCACAAAATCAAACGTTCCGCCAACTCCAATCCGGAAGGAAAAGAGGCTGCGGAATATCAACTGAAACTGTTTGAGAACCCTGATATCGCGGCTACTCTCGGCGCAAAGAAACGACCCAACCAAACCTTGGTGGGTTTTGCACTGGAAACTGACCACGAAGAGGAGAATGCACTTGCCAAACTCCGTGCAAAACATTTGGATATGATAGTCCTCAACTCTCTCCGTAACGAGGGTGCCGCTTTTGGTGTGGACACCAATGTCGTGACTATCTACCAAGCAGATGGTCGCAAGACCGAACTACCCAAAATGTCCAAATCGGACGTAGCTAAACATATTTTGAATAATCTTTGATAAATCGTCTGTGAAAAAGAATTTTTATCACAAATCGGTTTTCCGTTTCCGTCAGTTCGCTTGCAAGGCGTACTCGGTCTTCTGTTCTCTTCATCGTGAAGTGACCATAGGAACGGTTAAACTGTTTGTAGCAGACAAGGAGATGCTCAAGGCTGGTCGTTCTGTAGCACTGATGTTATTGCTACTGACCGCTATTCCTGCCATTGGGGAAGAAGATGATTCTTACTCCCCACCCTCAGGAGGAAGCACCCCCGCCCTCTTGGAAGGAGAGGGCTTGAACGAAAGTTCTGCTGCCATCCACCGGCAACTTAGTCTTCAGGAGGTGCAGGTGGTTGCTAATAAAGCTGAAGTCACCTCCCTGTCCTACCGTCTTGTCAGTGTCGTCACTCACGACCAAATAGCCGCCCTCCCCGTACAGACCGTCGCCGACGTACTGCGTTTCTTCCCCGGACTGGATGTACGTACTCGCGGTGCCAATGGAGCTCAGGCGGACATCTCGATGCATGGCGGCACTTTCGATCAAGTGTTGGTTATGATTAACGGAGTTAATCTTACCGATGCACAGACCGGACACTATTCGCTCAACCTGCCCGTCAGTGTGGACCTCATAGAGCGAATAGAGGTACTGCAAGGCACCTCGGCGCATTTGTTCGGACTGAACGCCTTTGCTGGGGCAATAAACATTATAACCAAGGCACCGCAGGACAGCAGTCCCTCCACTTCTTTGCGCCTTACAGCCGGCATGAACGGTTTGGTCAATCCCGCCGTTGCCACCCGTCAGCGAGGGGAGCATTGGTACGTCAACGCTTCTGCGGAATATACCCGTGCCGATGGATATTATGCCCCCTCGCCCACCGAGAAAGAGCAGAAAAGTCTCGACAATTCCGACCTCCGTCTGGCTAATATCTACTTGCAAACCGGCTACAAGGGGCTGGATGTGCAGGTTGGTGCACAGTACAAAGACGCGGGTGCCGGCATGTTCTACGGGTTTGGCAGCCAGGACCAGTTTGACGCCACCCGCACGGCGTTCGCTGCAGCACGCTACGCTCATCAGTGGGGTGCATGGGGGCTGGAAGCCGCTGCATCTTATCGCGCCAACTACGACCGGTACGAGTGGCACAGGGGGCAGCGTCTGTATGGCAATTTCCACTTTGCGCAGAATAGTGCCGCCTCGCTGAAAGGCTCTTTTGCCTCGCAGATAGGCAAGACTACCATCGGGTTGGAACTCCGTAATGAGAATATCCACTCCACCAACCTCGGCGACACCGTCAACCCCGCAGGGCAGGTACCCAATGTGCCTGATTTCCCGCTCTCCCAAGTAAGAGTGCTGGACCTCGTAAAAGGAAAGAACCGCCTTAACATCAACTATTTTGCCGAACAGTCATTCGTTTGGCGCGACCTGAGTGCAGGATTGGGGGTAAGTGGCAATTGGAACAACATGTTCGGCAACAATATCAGTGGTTGCGCCAACATTGGTTATTCCTACGCCCGCAATTCGTCGGTATTTATCAACGCCAACCGCAGTCTGCGACTCCCGACTTTCACCGACCTATACTACAACGCAGGTAATCAGTTGGGCAACCCGCTCTTGAAACCTGAAAAGGCATGGACACTATCGATAGGAACCAAGTATGAGAAGAATTTTGGGAAGGAAAGGTTCCTGCTCGTTAGTGGTCATGCCTATTATCGTTGGGGAAGGGATATCATTGATTGGGTCTATACACCTGATGACACCAAGCGCCCCTACCATGCACAAAACCACAACCGTGTGGGTGCTATCGGTGTGGAGGCGTCGGTCGCCTACCGTATGAACAAATGGCTGCGTACAGCCGAGGTGAACTATGCCTACACGTGGCTCGACCTTGATGTGGACAAGTCCGGCTCGCGTTACCTGGACTACCTCTCGCACAAACTGGTGGCACGCATCGAGCACGGTATTTACTATCTGCCGCATAGTATGTTCGGTGCTTCCTGGAGTCTGACATGGCAGAAACGCGAGGGGCAGTACAACGATGCAGACGGCAATGTCCGAAGTTTCAGCCCGGTACTGCTGCTTGACGGACAGTTGTACTGGGAACATCCGTTTGTCAAGGTAGCGGTGGACTGCACCAACATGACAAACCGTCACTACTATGACTACGGGGGTGTTCTGCAGCCAGGTGCTTGGGCAAAACTGACAATTTCGGTCAAGTTGGCAACTTTGGCACGGGATTTGAAAGGATAGAGTTAAAATCAGCTATGGGATTTATAGAAATGTCCTTCACCCAAGGGGATTTTTAGAAATGCCTTTACAAGTGTAATTTTAATTCTGTTAATATGAAAAAGTTTTGGAATTTTATTGGTATCGTACTACTTGCATCTGTAGTTAGTTTCGGTGTTACATACTACGTGTCGGCGCGCCAAAATGCACAAAGCGACCGTCAGTTAGTGAGTTATAGCGGTGCCGGCAGTCAGCCTGTCGCTTTTGCCGCTCATTCCCGCTCGGGAGCAGTGAGTGCCGAGCCGGTGGATTTCACCCAAGCGGCAGAGACGTCGGTAGGCGCAGTTGTCCATGTCAAAACCAAGTACAATGTGTACGGCAAGCAGTACGTGGACCCTTTCTATCAGTTCTTTTTCGGACGTCCCCAGCAACAGCCTCAGCAGCAAGCGCAGGCATCCGGCAGTGGCGTCATCCTGAGCGAGGACGGATATATCGTCACCAACAATCACGTCATTCAGCAAGCCAATGAGATTGAGGTGGTACTGAACGACAAGCGCTCTTTTACCGCTCAACTGGTGGGAACAGATCCCAATACGGATATTGCTCTGCTCAAAATAGAAGCAACCGGTCTGCCTACACTGCAAATGGGTAATTCCGATGAACTGCGTATCGGGGAGTGGGTGCTGGCCGTGGGCAATCCTTTTAATCTGACCAGCACGGTAACGGCGGGTATAGTCAGCGCCAAGGCACGTAACATCAATATCCTTGACGCCGACATGAAGATAGAGTCCTTCATTCAGACCGATGCCGCAGTCAATCCGGGCAACTCGGGCGGTGCACTGGTGAACACCCGCGGCGAATTGGTGGGTATCAACACTGCCATCGCTTCACAGACGGGCAGTTATGCCGGATACGCTTTTGCCGTGCCTGTGAGCATCGTGCAGAAAGTGGTGGCAGACCTGCGCCAATATGGCAGTGTACAGCGTGCTTTGCTTGGCATACGTATGTTGGATATCACCTCCGAGGTTCAGCAGTATTACGGACTCAGCACATTGGACGGCGTGTATATCGTTGAAGTGGTAGACGGCAGCGCTGCAGACAAGGGTGGTGTGGTAGAAGGCGACATCATCACCGCCGTGGATGGTACCCCCGTCAACAGTTCCAGCGAACTGCAAGAGAAAATAGCCCGCCATAATCCGGGAGATGAAGTGAAGCTGTCTGTTCTGCGTTCGGATAAGAAAATCGACCTCACGGTCCGCCTTACCGCGGCAACAGTACAGAAACCGCAAGTGCAGTCCCGCAAACTGTAATTATGCACTTTTGAGACTTTTTTGAGAGGCGCTTTGCACTTTTTTCCTTTTTTATTTGCATAATTGAAAAAAAAGCAGTAACTTTGCAGTCGTGAAGGTTACTGCTTTTTTTGTAGGGCCTGTGCAGTTAAGTTATTTTTGGGAACAGTAGTCATGAACAAGACAACCGAACGATATAGTAAAGAGGACTTGCAAGAAGCGGTCCGTGTAATGCGCGAAGGAGGTATTATCCTTTATCCCACCGACACTGTTTGGGGGATAGGTTGTGACGCCACCAATGCAGAGGCGGTGGAGCGGATTTACCGCCTGAAAAAGCGTGCAGATGCTAAGGCGATGCTTTGCCTGCTTGACGCCCCCGGCAAGATACAGGGCTACGTCACACAAGTGCCTGCCATCGCATGGGATTTGTTGGCATGCGAGGATAACTCTGACTCTGAGATGGACGATGTGGAGGCTCCTCAGCCCTTGACTATTATCTACCCGGGCGCAAAGAATGTGGCTCCCAATTTATTGGCGGAGGACGGCAGTTTGGGAATCCGTATCACGCAAGAACCGTTCTCCAAGGCACTTTGTGCACAATTGCGACATCCCGTGGTCAGCACATCTGCCAACCTAAGCGGCTCACCCGCTGCTCGTACGTTCGATGAGATTACAGACGAGATTCTTTCCGGCGTGGACTACATTTGTCATTTCCGGCGCAATGACCGCACTCCCTCGAAACCGTCCGGTATAATCAAGTTGGGACTGAACAACGAAGTGCAGGTGATACGAAAATAATATGCAGAGAGATATAGATGATTCGGGAATGAAGTTGAATGTCTCGATAGTGATGTACCACACTCCTGTGGCGGAACTGAACAATGTGTTGTCGGTGCTGCTTCAGGCGGATGAGGTAAATCGTATCTACTTGATAGACAACTCTGAAGGTCAGATGCAACTGCCGGTTGAGAATGAACGTATAATGTATATTTTCAGTGGCTCTAACATCGGTTTCGGAAGGGGACACAATGTCGCCATTCGCGAGTCCATAAAGGCGGGTGTTCCTTTTCATCTGATTATGAACTCCGATATTATTTTTTCTGCCGAGAACGTACATGAAATGCTCACTTACCTTGCCGGTCATTCCGAAGTGGCGTGTCTGATGCCCAATGTGCAATTCCCGACGGGTAAGCCGCAGCGCCTGTGCAAATTGTTACCTACCCCCATCGACTTGTTAGGCAGGCGTTTCCTGCCCGAAGTGTTCATCCGCAAGCGTAATGCCCGCTACGAACTGCAACACACGGGATACGATCATATCATGAACGTCCCGGCACTGTCCGGTTGTTTCCTTATGTGCAGGACAGGTGCTTTGCAGCAAGCCGGTTTGTTCGACGAGCGTTTTTTCCTTTACTGCGAGGACATCGACCTCACCCGCCGTCTGCACAGAGTAGGGCAGACCCTTTTCTATCCGAACGTGACAATAAGTCATGATTTCCGGCGCGCTTCATACTCGAGCCTTCGACTGATGTGGATACACATGCGCTCCGCTTGTCAGTACTTCAATAAGTACGGCTGGTTTCATGACCCGGAAAGAGACGAAGTGAACAACCAATTCATTTATACATTTAATCATTTACACATTTAATCATTTACATATTTAGTCATTTAAGTCATTAGTGTCAGATAATACGAAAATATTAGACCGTTTGGTGGCGTGGCGCGAAGAACATGTGCCGGAGAAACAATTGGTATTGTTGCTCAGTTTCTTTGTGGGAGTGTTCACCGCCCTTGCCAGTTTCATCCTGAAGTCACTGATAGAACTTATTCGTCTGGGAATAAACACCTACCTGACGAATGGAGAGGTGTCCTACTGGCTGTTGGTGACCCCAACGATTGGCATTGCTTTGGCGGCGTTGTTTGTACGTTATATTGTGCGGGACGATATCAGTCATGGTATTACGAAAATCCTTTATGCCATCTCCCAGCGCAAATCTATCATCAAGTCGCATAACATGTGGTCCAGTATAGTAGGTTCGGGTGTGACGATTGGTTTTGGCGGTTCTGTCGGTGCCGAGGCTCCAATCGTTCTGACGGGGGCTGCGATTGGCAGCAACCTGGCAAAATCTTTCCGTTTGAACCAGAGAACCATGATGTTGATGATTGGTTGTGGTGCGGCGGGTGCTATAGGTGGTATTTTCAAGGCGCCCATTGCCGGTTTGGTGTTTACCCTCGAGGTACTGATGATGGATCTGACGATGGCGTCAGTTGGTCCTTTGCTCATGTCGTCCGTCACGGCAACGGCATTGTCGTATGCCTTGTCGGGAACAGAACCCATGTTCGCCCTGCTACACTATGAGGCGTTTACGATTGAACGAATACCTTTCTACTTGTTGTTAGGACTTGTGTGCGGAATGGTGTCGTTGTATTTTACCCGTGGAATGAACCGCCTGGAACTGGCAATGAAGAAATATGTCACTCCATGGTGGGCAAAGGTGGTGGTGGGCGGTTTGACACTATCCGTGTTGATTTTTGTTTTCCCGCCACTGTATGGCGAAGGTTACGATGTTATTATCCGTTTGTTGAATGGCGACTCTTTGACCGACCTTTCTCGTTCGCCTTTGGCAGGTTTGGGTATGTCCTCGTGGGTGGTGTTGCTGTATTTCTCCTTGATCGTGTTGGTTAAGATTGTTGCCTCTGTGGCGACCAACGGTGGCGGTGGAGTAGGTGGTATTTTCGCCCCTTCGCTGTTCGTAGGTTGTCTGACAGGTTTTATAGTGGCGCGGTTGATTAACCTCACCGGTCTGAGTGTGTCGGAGTCCAACTTCGCTTTGGTGGGGATGGCGGGTTTGATGTCAGGCGTGATGCATGCGCCCTTGACAGGTATCTTCCTGATAGCAGAGTTGACGGGTGGTTACCATTTGTTTTTGCCCCTAATGATTGTGGCGCTGGCGTCATATCTGACTATTATGTTGTTTGAGCCTCACTCGCTTTACGCCATGCGTCTGGCGCAGAAAGGCGAGCTCCTCACGCATAATAAAGACCACTCGGTGCTTACATTGCTTAAAATGGATAGTGTGCTTGAGACCGATCTGGTGCAACTTGGTCCGGAAATGACGTTGGGGCAACTATGCAGGGTGATTGCCAAGAGTAAACGCAATGTTTTTCCCGTTGTGAGCAGTGATGGCAAGCTGCAGGGTGTGCTCTTGCTGGACGAGGTCAGGAATATCATGTTCCAACCCCGGTTGTACAAACGTTTTACTGTGGGTCAACTGATGACATCCCCTCCTGCTGTGCTGAACAGTAGCATGCCCATGGAGAAAGTGATGCAGGTCTTTGAGGACACGGGCGCATGGAACCTGCCTGTGACCGACGATGACAAGCACTATCTGGGTTTCGTAAGTAAATCGAAGATATTCAATTCCTACCGGCGTGTACTGGTGCACTTCTCGGATGAGGAATAATAGTCCTTTAGGACCTGTCTCGACAGGTATCCAACAAATACAGACTGTTATGGAAAAACAACTATCATATGACGAAGCGGTTGCAAGGATAGAGGCGCTAACCAAAGAAATGGCATCCTTTGGTGCTGTTGGTATGGAAGAGTACAAACAAAAAGCATCGGAAGCGCAGCGGCTCATCGACTATTGCCGCAAGCAGCTGACGGACTTCGAAAAAGAGGGGAGTGAGACTCTGAACCCTTGAAACCTTTTGAATCCTACCTAATCCGTATCTTTCGTCCGATTCGGAGGATGGTCGTTTCTTTGATGCCGTTCAGTTGGCACAGTTTGCGTATTGTGGTATTGTTCCGTCGGGCGATGGCTCCCAGTGTATCGCCTTTTCTTACCGTATAATACTTAGCGGAGCCGCCTTGATTTCCGCCAGCAGAGGCTTTGTGCTGTGCCTGCATTTTGTGGTAGAACGATCCGTTCTTGGTAATCAGGTAGGTTGAGTCGCGCAAAGTGCCCTGCGTGAAATCAACTATCAGTTCGGGATTGAAAGCATTGCCCAAGTAGCGGAACTCGAAGTGGAGGTGCGGACCTGTGGAGCGTCCGGTGTTGCCTCCCAAACCGATTACTTCGCCCGAGTAGATACGCATGTCCTCGTCCACCAGAGGTGTGTTCAGGTGCCCATAAACTGTTTCCAAACCATTGTTGTGGCGGATGACTACATAGTGTCCGTAACCCCGTGGGTCCCAGCCCACTATACGTACCTGTCCATCGAAAGCACTGCGGACGGAGTCGCCTGTCTGCAACTTGAGGTCCACCCCGTAGTGGTAGCGGTATCGGCGGGGTCCGAACTTACTGGTAATATATCCCGGAACCGGTAAAGAGAATCCCGACAAGTCGATGACAGTGGAGTCCTGAATAGAGTCAATGGGCAATTGGTAGGGGTTGACGTGTTCCCGCGTCCAGATACTCTTGTAAATGTCGTCTGCGGGGTGATCCTCCATGAGGTCGTCTGTTTCGTCGTTGTAGATGCGTCGGTAGATATTAGGGCGGTCCACTAACTGAAAGACAACATGGTGCGGCATGCCTCCCTCACTTTCAGACACCACGAACAGCGTGTCGTTATGAATCTCGAACCGCAGTCCCTCGGGCAGGGTGGTTGCTTCTTGTGCCACCAGCGTGCACGTGCAAACACAAATATATATAAAGAGTATAATTTTTTTTGTCATCAATAGTCTTTTTCTTGTAATTTTGAATTCCTAAGAGACCAACGAAGCAGTCTCGACAGAAGAGAGCGTGGCGGACATAGTTTCATTGTGCGGACACGAGGCAGATACCCAATACTATGCAACAATAGCCACGCCAGATGCGAGTGGAGCTGGAGGGAGTCGAACCCTCGTCCAAACAAGGAATACGTATGCTTTCTACATGCTTATCTTGGCCTTCATTTTCGTCCGATGGCAAGACCCAAGCCACCAACCATCGGCTTATCTGCTACATTGTCACCAGCGCCTCGCAGCCGGCTCCGGCTATCTTCGATATTCTTGCACCGCTGTGTCCGAACGCCTCGAAGAGACGGCATCGGAGCGATGTCCCGTTTCAGCACCTTGTGCCGAAATAAGCTGATCTACTGTACTTCAATCAAGCAGCGAGAGCGTAAGAAGTTTCGCCAATTAATTGTTCGTCTGCGAGATTATAGAGCCGCCGACGCGCGCTCTGCATGCTTACACACCCATTCTACCTGCTGTCAAAACCAAACAGCCCCTTTTTTTACCGCGAGGGTAAAAACAAGTCACAAGAATGTAAAGTGACGCAATATTTATAGTACAAAAACCATGCCACAGTGTCGTTGCCGGACGTGTTTTGCTGCCACTTTTTTATAAAAAAGTATCGATTCTGACAGTTAAAACTTGAAGTTGTAACTAATACTGGGCAGTATGGGGAAGAGGCTTATTTGGTACAACTTCCCCCCGCTTTCGTACAACATGTAGGGGTTCATGCGGCAATAAACATTATATACACCCACGTACACTTGGTGTTCGGCGTTTTTGAGCCAACCCGCTTTGGAGAGGGACGGGTCTCCGCTTTTGTGGTGCGGGATGTGGAAATTGGCGCCAATATCCAGCCGATGGTAGTCGGGCATGACGTAGTTGTTCCTCTCGCGGATGACGCGGTGTTGTGTGGCGGAGTAGTCATCGTATATGTCAACAGTGGGGTCATGATAGACTTGTGTACCAAGTGTGGCACGCTGCCCTGTTCCATATACGAAGGTGGCAGACAGGTCCACTTTCTTGTTGACCTCGTACTGGAGCGTGACACTGAGGTCGTGCTCGCGGTCATATTTGGCGCGGAACGGCTTGCCGAAATTGATTTCCTGCCCGGGGCGGTTGAACAGGCGCATAGTGCGACTCCAAGTGTAGCCGATCCATCCGGTGACGGGTCCGACCTTGCGCTGCAGCAGCACCTCAACGCCGTAACTCCAACCATCACCCACTGCCACTTTCTCCTCCCAACCGGTACTGGTACCAAAGAAAGTGGCGCCGTCCTTGTACTCAATGAGGTTCTTCATACGTTTGTAGTACCCCTCCACCGACAGTTCGACTTGTCCGAACAGGTCGTATGAGAGTCCGGCGGCAGCAATCATGGCATGCATGGGTGGGATGTTCTCCGTGACGGGCACCCACAGGTCGGTGGGCAGCGATATACTGGTGTTGCTGAGCAGGTGTACGTACTGCGAGGTGTAACTGTAACTTGCCTTGAAAGCCAGGTCTTTGGTGATTAGTGCACGCATGCCTACACGCGGTTCCAACGATGGGTAAGTCTTGCCTCCCGTATGGTACAGGCTGCCACGCAGACCCATGTTCAGTTTCAACCACGACCATGGCGTGTAACTATCCTCCACATAGAGTGTCGCCTCGTAGCCGCGCATCAGTTTGCCGCCGATGACGGTAGTGTCCAGCCGGAAAGGTATGCCGCTGCCCAGGTCGGCAACGAAGAAGTTTGTCACCGAAGGTTGAAACTGGTGATAAATGAACTCGGCACCATAGTTGAGCGTGTGGCGGCTGTTAGGCGTGAACTCAAAATTGGTGTTGGCGCTTACGTCGTATATGTGCGAGTCGTAGCCCATGGATTGGTCGAAAACAGAGTGGTGCTTCACATCCTCCTCGTCCCAATAGTCGTAGTCCTGATGCAGGTTTTCCCCCAAGTGGTAGCGGTATCGGGTGAACGCCACTTGTGTGTTGGAGAACAGGCGGCTGTTGTAGCGGTGTTCCCAGTTGGCGGCTGCCACCAAGTTGCCCCAACCCATGCGCATGTTCAGGTTGCCGTTGGTGTTCTCTCCCATGGCAAACAGATCGTCGAAGGCGTATCGCAGGTACATGACATCATCGCCAGAGTAGAACGAGGCGGACAGACGGTCGTTTTCGGAGAAAGTGTGGCACAACTTGGCATTGACGTCATAGAAATAGTACCCTCCGGTGGCGTTGATGTCCGCCCCCACCTTGGCGACCAGCGCAATAAGCGGAGCGGTGAAGAGGTCGAAGTAGGTGCGTCGGGCGGAGAAATTGAAGGTCGTCTTAGCCCGTACCGTGTCGCCCGCACCGAAGCGTTGCCAGTCACGCTTGTTCCAATATATTGGTCCCTCCAGACTGATTTTTGCGGATAGCAGTCCGACCGTGAGGTTGCCGTGGTAGCCGGTGGCGTTACCGTCGTTCTGGCGTACGTCGATGACGGAACTGAGCCGGCTGCCATAGCGTGCGGGAAAATTGCCCTTGTACAGGGTGACGTTCTTCACGGCATCGGCGTTGAAGACGGAGAAGAACCCCATCAGGTGACTCACGTTATATAGTGGCACGCCGTCCAGCAGAATCAAGTTCTCGTCCGGTCCTCCACCGCGTACGTAGATGCCTGTAGTGCCCTCACTGCCTGACTGCACCCCGGGCAGTAGTTGAATGGCTTTCAGTATGTCGCTTTCTCCGCCCAATGAGGGAATGCCCTTGATTTGCGAGATGGGCACCTCGATGGCAGACATCTGTGCCGACTGCGGACCGGAGATGGATTGGTGCCCCACGACCGTGACTTCTTCCAGACGAGTGTTGCTCTGCAGGATAATGGAGACGAGTGTGTCGCTTTGTAAATCCAGGATTACCGGCTTGGAGGGATGGTGTCCTACGTAGAAGGCTTGCAGTACGTGACGGCCTTTTGGGAGAGTGAGGGTGAAGAAACCGGCCGTGTTGGTCACAGCCCCCTGGCGGGAGAGGGTATCCATGACCGCGGCGCCAATCAGGCGTTCAGCTGAGCCGGCGTCACTCACATACCCATTGACCGTGCAGTTCTGCGCGTTCAGCATGAGTGCGGACAACAACAGGTTTGTCGTCAAAAACAGGTATAATGATAGTCGTTTCATCTCTCGGTCATCTCCCGGTCATCTCTCGGTCATCTTATGGTTATCTTATGGTCATCTTATGGTTATCTTATGGTTCTTGTCTCATGCTATATACAGGCATTTCCCTTCTTGCAAAACATACTGTTCGCCGGTGGCGGGACAGGTGGCGTGACCTTCCCTGTCGAACAACAGCCGCTCTCCGTGCCGGCTGACCCAACCCATTTGCTTGGCGGGAACGCCAGCCATGAGGGCGTATGGTGGCACATCTTTCGTCACCACCGCTCCGGCACCAATCATGCAGTACTCGCCTAACGTGTGCCCGCAGACGATGGTGGCGTTGGCTCCTACGGTCACTCCGCGGCGGAGCAGAGTAGGGCGGTACTCGGCTTTGCGGCTGACGGCTGCACGTGGATTGAGCACATTGGTGAACACCATGCTTGGTCCGAGGAACACATCCTGCTCGCAGGTCACTCCCTGATAAATACTGACGTTGTTCTGTACCTTGCAACCGTTGCCCAATGTGACGCCCTCGGCAATCACCACATTCTGCCCTATATTGCAGTTCTCGCCCAGCGTGCATCCGCGCATGAGGTGACAGAAATGCCACACCTTGGTGCCGGCTCCAATCACGCATCCTTCGTCCACATAGGCGCTGTCATGTACAAAATAGTCTTGCATATTATCAGTGCATGAACAGTTTCAGAATATCATTGCCATTGGCGTAAATCAGCAATGCCAATAAGAGGTAGAACCCGATGTTGTTGGCAATCTCGAGGAACTTGTCGCCGGGTTTTCTGCCCGTAATCATTTCCCATAATACGAAGAACATGTGTCCTCCGTCCAATCCGGGGATGGGGATAATGTTCATGAAAGCAAGGATGATACTAAGGAACGCCGTCATCAGCCAGAAACTGTGCCAATCCCATACGGGTGAGAACAGCGAGCCGATGGCAGCAAAACCGCCCAGCGACTGCGCGCCCTCCTTGGTGAAAACCAATCGGAACTGCTTCACATAGTTGGCAAGCGTCTCCCAGCCGTAATGAATACCGGCTGGAACGGCCTCCAGTACATTATAGTCTATGTGCTTGATAGCGAGGAACTCGGCTGGCATTTTGGGATAAACTCCCAACTTCGCCTCGTCACCCAAAAAGACGCGCGCCGTCCGGGTCTCGCCGGCACGGATGTAGGTGATGTCCACACTGTCAAGGGCATGCAGACTCAGTTCTTGCACCACATCCTGGTAGATGTAGCAGGGTTTGCCGCCCACGGCGATGACGCTGTCGCCTGCCATCATCAGTGCCTTTGCGGCGGGTCCTTCTGGAATGAGGTCTTTCACCACAAACGGGAAACGGAAATCGCAGAAAGTAGTGCCCTGATCGGCAAGAATCTTGCGCTCGAATCCTTCGGACAGTGTCAGACGTACGGTGTCCGTCCCGCGCAGCACTTGTATATCGTGCTCGCCGTCCACTACCATCCAGTTAACCAGGTCGGCGCGGCTGTCGGGCACGCGGTCGCCAATCTTGATGATTTTGTCACCCTGCGCGAAACCTTCCGACAACATGACGTCGGAGAACTGCATGCCGTAAGTGGCACTCTCCAGCGGCATGTAGTCTTGTCCCCAATGGTGGAAAACAGCGCTGTAAATAATCATTGCGCCGAGGAAATTGACCAACACGCCGCCGGTGATGATAGGCAGCCGTTTCCATGTAGGCTGCGCACGATATTCCCACGGGTGCGGCTCCGAGCCCAACCGGTCGGCAGTGGTCGTCTCGTCCACCATTCCGGCGATGGCGCAATAACCGCCCAACGGCACCCATCCTATACCCCATTCGGTCGTCTCGGGGTATTTGCGCCAATCGTCATCGTCCAGCAAAGGCAGGTCCTCCGGCTCGATGATAGTGAACTTGGGATGCCCCTGCCGGCGGGTGATTTTCCGCCCGAAATTGTATTTCTCTTCGATCTCGTCCCACTCCTCGGCGGTGAGGGCTTCTTTCTTCTCATAGCGGCGGCGCACTTTCTCGTCCGGGTCGTCTTCCCACAGCAGGGGGTTGCCGTTGGCGTCCATTGCTACTTTTTGGTTTTCAATGACGTTCTCTGCAAAGAAACGCACCTGCCATTTGCCGTTGATTTTCTTCAACCGGACGATAGAGCGTTTGGGGTTGAAGAACATATAGAACTTGTTTACCCGCACGCCGAACAAGCGCGCAAAGGCGAAGTGCCCCAGCTCGTGGATCATTACCAGGAAACTGAGACTCAGTATGAATTGTAGTGCTCTGATAAGGATTGACATTATACTTTACGATTTACGATTTGCGATTTATTGACGGGGAGGGTGGAACTAACCAATCATTTCGGCTGCGATGCGTCTTGCCTCGGTGTCGGTAGATACGTAGTCTTCGTACGTGGGCTTGGCGATAAACGTGGCTTTGTCCATGGTGGCTTCAATGACCTCTGCCATACGCAGGAAAGGAATCTTCGCCTCGCGGAACGCCAGGTTCACCACCTCGTTGGCGGCATTCATAATGCAGGGCACGTTACCCCCACGGGCTGCGGCTTGATAGGCGAGCCCCAAGCACGGGAACCGCTCAGTGTCAGGCGCCTCAAACGTCAGGTTGCTCGTCTTGAACAGGTCCAGGCGTGGCAGGTCGGCAGAGATACGCTCGGGGTAAGTGAGGGCGTATAGGATAGGCAGACGCATGTCGGGCGCGCCCAATTGTGCTTTGACGGCACCGTCGCGGAACTGAACCGCCGAGTGAATGATAGACTGCGGGTGAACCAACACCTGTATGCGGTCCACGTCCACGCCGAACAGCCATTTGGCTTCAATCACCTCGAACCCTTTGTTCATATACGACGCCGAGTCGATGGTAATCTTCGCCCCCATTTGCCAGTTGGGGTGCTTCAGTGCATCGGCGGCAGTGGCGCGACCGATTTGCTCTTTCGTCCATGTGCGGAAAGGACCGCCACTGCATGTGAGTAGGATTTTCTCAATCTCGTTGCCCTGCTCGCCCGCCAGACTCTGGAAGATTGCCGAGTGCTCGCTGTCCACGGGCAGGATGGGCGCATGGTATTGCTGTGCCAAACTGCAAATCAGTTCACCCGCCACCACCAGCGTCTCTTTGTTCGCCAAGGCAATGGTTTTGCCGGCACGGATAGCCTCCATCGTGGGACGCAAACCCGCGTAGCCTACCATCGCGGCAACGACAATGTCAATAGAGGGGAACGTGACCATTTCGGCAATAGAGTCGGCACCCGACCACACTTTCATAGGCAGGTCTTGCAGTGCGTCACGCAGCTGCTCGTAACGGCTTTCGTCGGCAATGCACACCACCTCGGGGTGAAACTCACGCGCCTGACTGATAAGTTTGTCCACCGAGGTGTTCGCGCAGATGGCATACACCTCAAACAGGTCGGGGTTCGCCCGCACCAAATCCAACGTCTGCATGCCGATGCTTCCGGTGGAACCTAATATGGCAAGTTTCTTTTTATTTCTCAATGCTTAATTCTTAATTGAATATCACCACTTCTTCCGGATTGATGGGCAAGCCGTGTTGCCACAACTCGAATGCCATCGTCTCCTGTGCCACCAACCCGATTGTTTCGCCCGCCTGCACACTTGCACCCACCTGTTTGAAAGGCTTGAGCAGGTGGTAGTACATGCTCAGGTATTCGGCATCGTGCTGTATGATGAGCATCCATCCTTCGTTCGGCACGTAGTCTTCATACACGATGGTGCCCGTCAGAGTGGCGGCTACGCTGGCATCCGACTGCGTGTTCACCTCGATGCTGTATTGTCCCTCTTTCGGGTTGAAAGGTTTGATAACAACACCTTTGGATGGTCTGAAGAACGTGTGGACGTGGTACGAGACGGCTTGGTCGAACAGCATCAGGTTGTCCTTCTCGCGCGTTTCGTACTCTTGCTTGAAGGTTTCCAGCAACTCGGACCGTTCCGCCATCAGCGCCTCTTTCTGGCTTATTGCCATGGAGTCTAATTGTTGGACGGAGTCGGAATGGACATTGCCGCTCACCACATCGCGGATGGATTTCAGGTACACTGCCTGCAAGTCCATCTCGTTCTGCAGCGAGTCCAGGCGGTATGTCTGTCTGACAAGGTCCTGCTTGATGTTCTCGTTGTAGCCCGGCAGGTAGTTTTTCAGGGGCGTGCCCCAGATAATCAGCGCCAAGAGGAAGAAAGACACCACCAACGCAGCAACAAACAGACCGATGAGGTTCATCAGTGACAGACGCAAACGAATCCGTTTTTCCTGCGTCTCTTCGTTTATCACATCCACGCGGTGTTTCGTCCGCAGGCGTCGCCATATGTCTTTCTTACCCTTTGCCAATTCTTACTAATTATTTCATTATCGTGCATCCTTCGCACGGTTTCAGTTGCTTGAAGAAATCATTGCCCTTGTCATCGACCAGAATGAACGCGGGGAAGTTCTCCACCTCAATCTGCCAAATCGCCTCCATGCCCAACTCGGGGTACTCCAAGCACTTGATACTCTTGATGTTGTTCTGCGCCAAAATGGCAGCCGGACCACCGATAGAGCCCAAGTAGAAACCGCCATGTTTCTTGCAGGCGTCGGTCACTGCCTGCGAGCGGTTACCCTTCGCCAGCATAATCATCGAGCCGCCATGGTCCTGGAACTCATCCACATACGGATCCATACGTCCGGCAGTGGTCGGCCCCATCGAACCGCAAGCCATGCCTTCCGGGGTCTTGGCGGGACCTGCGTAGTAGATGGGATGGTCCTTCATGTACTGCGGCATCCCTTCGCCGGCATCCAACCGTGCCTTCAGTTTGGCATGTGCAATGTCTCTTCCGACAATAATCGTGCCATTCAGCGAGAGGCGCGTACCTATGGGGTATTTTGTCAGTATTTTGCATACTTCCGCCATCGGTTGGTTCAGGTTGATACGTACTGCGTCACCTTCGCCAGCCTGACGCAGTTCAGCCGGTATCAGCGAGCCCGGATTATCGTCCATTTTCTCAATCCAGATACCGTCTTTATTGATCTTGGCTTTGATGTTACGGTCTGCCGAGCAACTTACGCCCAAACCGATGGGGCAACTGGCACCATGGCGGGGCAGACGCACCACGCGCACGTCGTGTGCCATGTACTTGCCGCCGAACTGTGCTCCCAGTCCAATCTTATATGCCTCTTGCAGCAACAGTTTCTCCAACTCCACGTCACGGAAAGCGCGACCTGTTTCGTCACCCGTTGTAGGCAACTCGTCGTAGTAATGCGTGGATGCCAGTTTGACGGTGAGCAGGTTCTTCTCTGCCGATGTGCCGCCAATGACGATAGCGATATGGTATGGAGGGCATGCGGCGGTGCCCAAGCTCTTCATTTTCTCCACAAGGAAAGGAATCAGCGTGCCGGGGTTCTGGATACGCGCTTTCGTCTCCTGATACAGGTAGGTCTTGTTGGCACTACCGCCGCCCTTCGTCACGCACAGAAAACGGTACTCCATGCCCTCCGTCGCCTCAATATCAATCTGTGCCGGCAGGTTGCACTTGGTGTTGACCTCCTCGTACATGCTCAGCGGAGCGTTTTGACTATAGCGCAGATTCTCCTCGGTGTACGTTTTATACACGCCCAAGGACAGTGCCTCTTCGTCCTGATAGCCCGTCCATACCTGCTGACCTTTCTCGCCGTGGATGATAGCCGTTCCCGTAT
>CAMOMF010000148.1 GCA_946619625.1 uncultured Bacteroidales bacterium | reverse complement strand
TGGCAGTTACAACAACGCAGGTCGTACGCCTCCGCTCTTTTCTGCATTCGAGCGCTACATGCTGGGGTGGAGCCAACCCACGCAGTTGGACACAGCGGGCATATATTCACTGCCCCCTTTGGAGGAACAGGACACATCTTTCCTGCTGGCTGCCTCCAAGCATAACCTTTCGCCTTTCTCTCCCTCTGTACCCGAGTTTTTCATGATTGAGAACCGCCAGCGCACGGGTTGGGACGGCCGTCACCAGGACTGCCTGCCCGGCGAAGGACTCCTTGTCTCGCACATCACATTCTCTTCCCGCACGTGGGACGCCAACACGTTCAACAACTCCAATCCGCTGGGCTACGACATCGTAGAGGCATACAACACCCACCCCACCGCCTCTGCGCCGAACGACACCTACCCGGGGACCATGAACATCACTACCTTTACACCTGTCCTCAACAACGGCGACTCACTGCACAACCTGCACCTGCATAATATATTGCAGCGCTCCAACGGCACAGTCTCCTTTGCCATGGGGCAAACACGCGATGCACTTTTTACCTTCACTCCCGCTGCTTTGGACACCTTTGTCACGACCTTCGACGGTGTCATTGGAGACTACACCCAGCAACGGCTCACAGTCTCAGGTTCAGGAATCACCTCCCCGACGGTCATTATTGCCCTTGCGAACAACTTCTTCTCCCTCAACGCAGGTGGAGAATGGCAACGCGGAGGGATGTTCACCGACTCGGTTGGCTGTGACGGCACTTATTCACGCACATTGGACCTGCGCTTCGAGCCGCGACGGCAATCGTGTATTCCCACCTCCTCCTCGCTGCAAGTCTTCACAGGCGACAGTTCCGCCTTTGCACTGCTCTCTGTGTTGGGAATATCGCCCCGCCCACTCTATCTGACTGCGCCGGACAGCCTCTTTGCCGACAAAATAGAGACCACCTCTTTCCGTATAAATTGGAAAGAGTCACCTGACGCCGAGAGTTATTTCGCCCGCGCCTATTCATTGGACCCCATCACGGGTACTTATCACTTGGCAGCCGAGCGCGAAGCCGTAGCACCGGCACACTATGCCTACCTGCCCGGACTGAATGCCAACACCACCTACTTGGTCACCGTTACGGCATACGAGCAGAAAAGTTGTTACCTGCATACTGCCGTCTCCGACACACTCACCGTCTCAACACTCATCGATTCTGACACCAAGCAGGCACTGCCCGTCATGGTGAACGCCGACGGCTCATGTACCATGCTCTTGCCTGCATACGCCGAATCCGGCATGGTTGTACACCTGTTCACGGCTGACGGCAGACTCATTCGCACCCTAACCGTTAACGAGGGCGCACTGCAGGTAAACATTCCTACCGACGGTCTCACAAACGGACATCTCTATTTGGTTAAGTACTCCTCCGCCACATCCATACGCCGTAAGGACTACTTCGGCAAGTTTATTTACCGCTAACTCTTTCCAAATGTACTACAAAGTAGGTCAAATAGAATTGGAGACATACACTCACGTCGTCAAACGCGAGGGAACACCTGTTCACCTCTCGCCTATTGAGTTTGCGTTGCTGGAATACTTGTTCCGCCACGCCAACACTACCTGCTCCCGCGATGACATTCTGGACAATGTTTGGGGACAGCGCTTCATGTACGACACCGGCACTATTGACGTCCACCTCAATGCTTTGCGCCGCAAACTGGGCTTCTCACGTACCTTTCCTATTGAAACCATCCGCGGCGCAGGACTAATCCTGCACACCGGGACAGCCACCAACGAACATATCCTGTCCTTCGACCGCTTCATCTCCGATTGGCTCTACAGCCATATGGGTGAGTTTGAAAGCAAAGGACTCACTCCCGCCATGTACATCGACCCCTTTGTAAGCGAACTCACAATGTCACCGCACGTGCTGCGAACCATGCTCGATGGCATCCTCGCAGCACTACTTCCCTCCGCTCAACCCGGGACAATCAGGGTCGAGTCCCGCCTCAAAATGACCCATTTCACCCTCACCATCGACATCAACGGCACGGTCAATGAATTGCGCATTCCTGTTGCAAAGTAACCCCAAACACGCATAAAAACATCCTCTCTGCGCATTTTTTTGCCTCAACTCTTGCAAATATCAAATTTTATTTGTACCTTTGCACCCGAAATGAAAAACAAACCGTACGACTATTTGATTGTTGGCTCGGGACTCTTCGGAGCCACGATGGCATATCGGGTCTGGCAAGCGGGCAAGACCTGCCTTGTCATTGACAGGCGTACGCATGCGGGGGGCAATGTATGGCAGGACCACAAGCAGGGCATCGCCGTACACACCTACGGACCGCATATTTTCCATACCTCCAACTCCCGGGTTTGGCAGTTCGTCAGTTCACTGGTGACGATGAACGGTTTTATCAACAGTCCCCTTGCCAACTACCACGGCAAGCTGTTCCACCTGCCTTTCAACATGCACACGTTCCGCAGGATGTGGGGAGTCAACACCGCTGACGAAGCCCGCACTATCATCGAGCAGCAACGGGCACACACCCTTGCCATGCTGCATGGACGCGAACCACAGAACTTGGAGGAGCAGGCTTTGTGCCTCGTCGGAAGGGATATATACGAAACGCTCATCAAGGAATATACGGAAAAGCAGTGGGGACGTCCATGTACCGAACTGCCGGCATTCATCATCCGACGTCTGCCCGTGCGTTATACGTTCGACAACAACTATTTCAACGATATCTACCAAGGCATCCCCGTCGAGGGCTACAACACACTCATTCAGAAAATGCTGCAAGGAGCCGATGTCCGCTTGGGAGTGGACTACCTCACCGACAAAGCCCAACTGGACGCCCTCGCAGACAAAGTGGTCTATACCGGCTCGCTGGACGAGGATTTCGGTTTCAGCCTCGGGCACTTGCAGTACCGCACCGTCCGCTTTGAACATAAGACGCTCGACATACCTGATTTTCAGCACAACGCTGTCGTCAACTACACCTCAGCGGATGTGCCGTACACCCGCATCATCGAGCACAAACATTTCACTCATTTCGGCGAACAGGTCCGCGCCTTGCCGCACACCGTACTCTCTTATGAGTATAGTACCGAATGGCAACCCGGGATGGAACCTTTCTACCCGCTTAACAACCGGCGCAACACACTCCTTTACGAGCAGTATGCGCAACTCGCCCGAAACGAGAAAAACGTACTCTTCGGCGGACGACTCGCCGAGTACAAGTATTACGACATGGACAAAGTCATCGAAAAAGCATTACAAATACCAATATGAAAAAACTTCTCACTCTTTTGCTGCCGCTCTCACTCTTGCTCGCAGCATGCAACGACCGGAACATTCCCAACCCGGAGCCCAACCCGGACGACTCCACCAAGGTAAGTCCCATTGATACATTCGTTTATCCCACTGACCGATGGGTCGGTGGCGACATCTCTCTCCTACCCTCCTACGAGCAAGCCAAAACGCCCTATAAAGATGCCAAAGGGAAAACCATCGATGACGTAGTCACCTATGTGCACGACTCCGCCCACTGGAACGCCGCACGCGTACGGCTCTTTGTCAATCCCGTCATCATCAACCCCGACGACAACAAACGCCAGGGAGAGGTGCAAGACCTGCCTTACGTACAGAAATTGGGCAAGCGAATCAAGGATGCCGGCATGGCTTTCATGCTCGATTTCCACTACTCAGACACTTGGGCGGACCCCACCAAGCAGACTATCCCGTCGGCATGGCAAAACGTGCCGCAAGGGCAAGTCATGGCAGACACCGTCTATCAGTACACCAAGCGCTGTCTCACCGCATTGGTCGCTGCCGGTGCAACTCCCGATTTCATTCAGGTCGGCAACGAAATCAGTTACGGCATGCTCTGGTCACGCAAAGGAGCCGACATGGTCAAACCCAACAGCAGCTACGACGAATGCAAGGCAAACTGGGAAAAACTCTCCTCTTATCTCAACGCAGGTGCTCGCGCGTGCCGCGAAGTCTGTCCAGATGCCAAGATTGTTATCCACATCGAGCGCACCACTTCGCCCCAGCAGTGTGTCAACTACTACACCTACATCGGCAAAAACAATGTCGATTACGACATCATCGGACTTAGTTACTACCCCTTCTGGCATGGTTATCTGGACAAATTGCGCAGCACCCTCACATCGCTCCGCAGCAATTTCCCCGACAAGCAGGTGCAAATAGTCGAAACCGCATACTACAACAACTATTTCCCCACCAAGGAACAGGGAGGAACCTACCAAACAACCGACAAATGGAAAGCCAATGAGAGCGGCCAGAGCAGTTACATCAAGGACCTCTGCACCGAACTCAAGATTCACTCCAATGTCACCGGTCTCTACTATTGGTTCCCCGAGGAGAACGGCAACGGAGGCAGTTCATACAATGCCAACAACATTGTTATTGACACGTGGATTAACCGCGGACTGTGGAACCCCAGCAACCACAAAGCCTACTCGGGTCTCATGTCCTTGCAAGATTTCTACAACTAAACGCTCCTATCCGCACCATTTTCCCCGCAGGTACGCTGCTATCCGCGCCTGCAATAAACATCTCTCCCACTTATCGCAGGTCTCAGTGCCTGCGATAACTATTGCATACGCATTCATTACCGCATTTTTCAACTGCTGATTTGCATAACAATAACTAAAAACGTTTAACATTTTTCGAACGGGGTGCTTACCCTCTCCTTACCCTCTCCATACCATCCGGTAACCACCAACTGACCAAATTCCAAAATACATAAATGAGAAAATACATAAATGAGAAAATGCGTAAATGAATAACTGTTCCCCCTTTTTATACCCGAAAACGACCGCAAAAACACTAAAAATGCAGAAAAGTGCATGCAAAAGTGCACTTTTTTGCAAAAAAATTTGGTCATGTCAAAAAAAAGCAGTACCTTTGCACCCGCTTTTGAAAAAAAGCACTCTTGACCGATGAGAAGCACCCCTTCAGAGTCGGACGCAAGGGGCCCATTAGCTCAACTGAATAGAGTATCTGACTACGGATCAGAAGGTTGCAGGTTTGAATCCTGCATGGGTCACAACAAACGGCTCTCGCAAACGCGAGGGCTTTTCTTTTTAAAAGCACTCCTTACAATTAGAAGCACTCCTTACAAGCAAAAACAACATGTCACAAGCACAATCAAACACCACACCCTCTCGGCGGACCATATACGTAGTTGCGGCTATCATCCGCGATGCGCAAGGACGGATTTTTGCCACGCAACGCGGGTACGGCGACTTCAAAGATTTCTGGGAGTTCCCCGGAGGCAAGATTGAACCCGGCGAAACTGCCGAACAGGCGCTCCAGCGCGAGATTTGGGAAGAGTTGGAGACCCGCATCACCGTGGATGGTCCCGCCCACAACGTCCAATGGGACTACCCCGCCTTTCACCTTTCTATGCAGTGTTTTTGGTGCCGTGTCCAAAGCGGCAATCTGCTCCTCAAAGAACACGAGGCGGCGCGCTGGCTCAGCATTGACCAACTGGATAGCGTCGAATGGCTCCCCGCCGACCGCGATTTGATTCAGAAACTGAAAACTACTGCTTAAGGACACTTCTAACAATTGCTTTATTTGGACTTTGAGTTACTTCCCTTAATTGTGTATCCTGTAATATGAAACACCTTTTTTTAGCCCTGACGGCAACAATGATGCTGGCTGCATGCTGCCATAAAACGACTGACAGCCAACTTTTCCAAACCACCCATATGGAGGGCAGACAATTCCTCATGCACGAGGCGATGGAACCCGATGGAAGTACCATGTACGTGGAAAATACTTTCAGCATCGTTTGGCCCGCTGAGGGACAAATGTCCGAGGATGCATGCCACACACTGCTTACCACCTTTTTCGGGGACAGCACCGCAACCGATTTAACAGAGGCGTCCCAACGCTGGCTCAACAACATGTGGGTCTGGGACCAACCCGAACTGAGGGGGCTGCCTGTCAATGCCATTCCCGACACCATTGAGTACACTTACATGCACCTGGATGCCTCTTGCAGGCAAGACTCCAACCTCGTCACTTTCCTCGTCAAAAGCGAGAGTTACAGCGCAGGTGCCGCCCATGGACTATACTCTGCTCAGTACCTCACCTATGACCTGCAAACCCGCCGGTTCATTCAGTTAGCCGATCTGATGGACACCACCCTGCTTGGCGAAGCCTTGGCACACGCGGTTCAGGATTTGGATGTCAATGCCGATGTCCGCAATTGCCTGTACGATGAATATACTCTGTCCGACCGTTTGCCTCTGCCCGAAAGTTTTCTGATTGACAGCACACGCAGTACTGTCACAGCCATGTACTCGCTCTACGATATCACACCCTACGCCTGCGGAATACCCGCTGTTGTACTGCCAATCTACTGGTTGTCAAAACATACTCCACTCACTCCCTACGCCCGCCAACTTTTCGGACAGGGATGTTCCATACAGGAGGTCACACAATAATAATTGTGTACAAAGACGATTTTTTTCGCACTTTTCTTGCATATGTCGAAAAAAAGCAGTAACTTTGCACCCGCAAAGATTACTGCGCTGATTCGGGGTCCCCTAAACGACTTGTTCGTTTTGGGGAGAGCGGAGCCCCCGAGCACTATAATGACGCTGTAGGAAACGGAAGCGTCAGTCCGTGTGCGAGGGTGGCGAACGCGAGACTTTGCACCCGCAATGGTGTGCGCCAGACAAAACATGGTACTTTTTTTTGCTACAAACAGATAAAACAAAAACATATGTTCAGTAAACACCCCAAAGGATTGATTCCTGCGGCGTTGGCCAACATGGGCGAGCGCTTTGGTTACTACATCATGAACGCAGTGCTGCTGCTGTTCCTGGTATCGAAATTCGGATTGTCGGACACGACAGCCGGTGTCATCTACTCCGTATTTTACTTCGGCATCTACGTGCTGAGTCTGGTGGGCGGTATCATTGCGGACCGCACTCAGAACTACAACCGCACGATTCAGTGGGGTCTGATTATCATGGCGCTGGGTTATATCGCCCTGTCCGTACCGGTGTTCAGTCAGTCTGATTTCAACAGCGAATGGTGGGGCATTCTGGTGTTCACCTGCGTGGCACT
>CAMOMF010000147.1 GCA_946619625.1 uncultured Bacteroidales bacterium | reverse complement strand
CACCTGTAGGGGTCTATCCTGTCATTCGTTAATTGTTTTAGTAGATCTAGTGTTTTATCCCCTTTGGCGATTAGAGTGTTGATGTGCTTGCGTGCCATTATTCGTTGCGGCGAGTCGCACGTGAGAGCATGAGCAGTTTGCAGGGCTTTGTATTTGTTCTGCATGTCCACTAATTCTGCGTGCGTCCGTATTAGTTCATCGCGTTGGAGACTATTCTGGTTGCGCAGTTCGTCAATCTGCTCAAGAGCCTGATTGTATTGTGCAATCAATTGCCCGACAGACTGTTCTAGCGACAGTATCGTCTCCGCGGCGTTCATGTTAGAAACTGTAGCCTATACCCAGACCGATTACGGACATCATCTGCACGCGCTCCTTGAAGTCGCCGGTTTTCTTGTCCTCGACAAGCGTTCCCGGGTAGTACTTGAGGTTGGTTTGCAGTGTAACGTTCAGCACCTTGAGGAATTGGTAGGAGATGGACATATCCCAATCCACATCGAACAAACCGAACTGGCGGTTCTTGTTCGAATAGCGGAAATAGGTGTCCGGGTCGGTGCTACCCTCTATATAGCTGGCCAGTTCAGTGCCCTTGCCGTTGTACGGCGTGAAGAGGGTGAGGCTGGTTCCGAGCGTGAGGTTCTCGTATTTGTAGGCGATGGCGCCCTTGAAGGAGAAACCGAACTCAGCGCGGAGGTTGCGGTCGTACTGCTTGATGCCGTTTTTGTCGTAGTAAGAAACGTTGTACTTGTCTTTCATCTGGGAGGCGAAGTCGGTGTGGGCGTTCTGCTCTGCTTGGAATAGTTCCGGATCGGTATCGTACAACTTGGCAGCCTTCTCGTAAGCAGATACTGCGGCTTCATATTCTGCGTCGGTCTTGGCATTGTCAATAGCGCTGGAAAGGTCGCCAAGGAATGCATCGCGAGTGACCATTTTGTTCCAGCGGTCACCCACATACGCGGTGGTCAGACGCCCCGCTACCGGAGACAGATAAACGGAGAAATCGCAGCCGCTGACCGTCTTCTTCCAGTCGATACCGACCGAGATGTCGGTGTAGGAAGGCGCGAGCCATTTGGAAACGGCGGGGTTGTAGCCTGACTGATATTTGCGTCCCAGGGCGTACTGGCTTTGGAAACCGGCAAGCACGGTCAGGTACCAGTTCTCCTTGAATTCCCAACCGAACTTAGTTGCAAGTTTGATCTTATCGCTCGATTTCTGGAAGGCGTCTTCGTCCTTGTCAATCCACGTCATGCCGAAGTCGGTGTCAAAATTGGTTTCCCATGCAACGGCGTTCTTGTGGTAAAGGAGGTGCAGTTTGGCGTACGCCAGGGCATTGACGTTGTTCTTACCACCGGCGGTCCAGTTCATCAGACCCGTTGCGGCAGCGTTCAAACCAATGACACCGTCGTATTTCCATGCTTGGTCGCCGGTATCGATTTTCTTCAGGTCGGCTGCCGCTGTTTTGGCGGCTTCCGCCTGAGTGGTAACGGTTGCTTTATCTACTTGTGCATACATGCCGACTACGGCAAACATGCTTAAAATCAAAAGAGTATTAAGTCTTTTCATATATTATTTGGTTGTTAATTATAAAAATTTTGTGCAAAGTTACAAAGAATTTTTGACATATGCAAGAAAAAAGTGCGATTTTTTGCGAAAAGGATATTTTTTTAGGAGAGTGGGAGTAGAGGAGTGGTTACCTCGCAGGCTCGACGGGCGGCAGAGCCGTGCAAACGAATGATTTTGGGAATGCAGATGTTGTTCTCAACAATTACCGCATAATTGAAACATTGAATACCACTTTGACGGGAAGTGGGTAAGGAGACAGTATAGAGCTCCCCTCATCAGGTAGCGATAAAAGGGTGAATAAGGAAGCTATTTACGTATTATACATAGTATAATACGGTTTTTGAGTGGGTTGTGGCTGAAAAAGGAGAATTACAAACTACTTGAAGCGTGTAGCGTCAAAATGCTTTTCACCATCGCAGGTGCAGAGTCCTGCGTACCCGACAGAGAGCTGCGGGTTGTTAGAGGGTGGCGAGGAAAGCGTGGAGTGCGGGCATGTCGGGGAAAGTGCGGTCTGCCCCGGCGGCGGAGAGGTCTGCCTGAGTGAGGATGCCGGTATTAACTGCAGCGGCGAAGAGCCCTGCCGCTTTGGCGGATTGCACGCCCAGCGGTGCGTTTTCTACAACACAACAGTTGCTTTTGGTAAGCGTGGGACATGCCTGCCGGGCTTTGCTGAAAGCTATCAGGTAGGGCTCGGGGTCGGGTTTGCCATGGGTGTAGTCGAACGCGGTGACCATGTTCTGCCGCGCGAAAATGCCGGGTAGCACTTGTTGCAGTTCATCGAAAAGGGTCTGTTGTCCGGAGCCGGTGACGAGGAAAATCTGCGGGTGCGAGGGCAGGTCGTGGAGCCAGTAGAGTAGGTCGCGTATGCCGGGGATGAGCGGTGCTTGTCCGTGCGAATGGAAGAGGTCGGTTTTCTGGCGGTAGATTGCCTGCCACTCATGCTCTTCGGCATGACGACCGCGTGCCCGGAGAAAACACTCGTCAATGACACTCTGCCCGGTGCGTCCCTCTTGCAGATAACAGTCGCGGGCGGAGAAAGGCAGTCCATGCTCGGACATGACCGTCTCCCATGCTTGGGCGTGTACCGGCATCGAGTCGAACACCACGCCGTCCATATCGAAAAAAAAGGCTTGAAACATGTTTGTGGTTCTTAATCGTTCCAAATGTTGAAGGGGTGGGCGGCAATATAGGAATTGTAGTACCGCGGGTCGCCTGTCACTTCCTTGCCGAGCCATTCGGGCAGGGTGAGCGGATAATCCTCGGAGGGCAGTTCGACTTCGGCGAAGACGAGCCCTTGGTTGTCGCCATGGAAGACATCGACCTCCACCTTGAGTGTGTCTTGCAAGGGGACGATATAACGTGTTTTGCTGACTTGTCCGGGCAGACAGAGTTGAAGCAGTTGGCGCGCATCGTCGGCGGGGATGGGGTGCTC
This sequence comes from uncultured Bacteroidales bacterium, assembly GCA_946619625.1. GTDB lineage: Bacteria > Bacteroidota > Bacteroidia > Bacteroidales > Paludibacteraceae > Colicola. Next base: position 10,883 of record CAMOMF010000147.1, on the reverse strand, counting down.
CCACTCAAACCGGCTGATTCCGTTGCCTTTCCCTTTGATAGTAAGGAAGCCCTGATCGTCTTTGATCCGGACCCGTACGGTGCGCTTGCCATCGGCGCACAGGTAGCCTTGGCAGAGCTCGTGGTGTTCGGTTGCTAACTGCAGGTAGATGTCGCTGTTAACGAGATATTTGCGTTCTATTTCAATGTTGTTCATCAGCATCTTCTTTTTGCCACTTGGTTGACCAAATAGGCAATGTTCATATATTGTATGCCGGAGTGGGTGGTCAGTCCAATCTCGCAGGTGCGGGAATTGGAGTATCCGACGGTCGCCCCCTCTTTCTGAATGGCGTCTTTCAGTTTGCGCAGTGCCCATCGGTTCAGTTCGGGGTCGGTGAACCCTTTGTCTCCGGCGAAAGCGCAACATCCCACCCCCTCGGGCACCACCACTTTTGCCGCGCAAGCCGAGGCTACGCGCAGGAGTGCCGGTTGCAGCCCCATGCGGCGGGTGGAGCAAGTGGCATGTACGGCAACGGTTGTCTGGAGTGGCGTGATGTCCACTTTGGGCAGAACGAACTGCTCGATAAACTCGACCGGCTCGTACAACTTGAGCGGACTGTCTTTCATTGTCTGTCGCATCCGATGCAGACAGGGCGATTGGTCGCACAAGACGGGGTAACGCCCATTGTTGGAGGCGACAAGTAGCGCCTGCATGAGCTCTTCGGCTTTGCGGTCAGCCATGACGGGGTCTCCTTTGGACTCCCATATCGTTCCGCAACACAGGGCGGACATGTTCTCCGGGAAAATGACTTCGTACTGTGCCTTGGCGAGCAGTTCTGTCATCTCGTTGATAAGTGGTTGCACACCCTCGGGAGAGGCGGTTGCCCCCAAGCGTTGGTTGAGACAGGAGGGGAAGTACACTACTTTCTCGGGCAGCACAGTCGGGTCATGGAAAACGAGCACATTCTTTGCCTTGGCGACGGCATCGGCAGGCGTACGCTTGGGAACGGCGGGTGTCCACAGAGGTACCCCCATGTGATGCAAGCCGTTGCAGACCTTTTGCATGAGTTTGTCGCCGAGGATATTGCGTCCGAAGTTGGCAAGGGTGAGTACGGAGCCCACGGTGTCCGCTACGCCCTCGAAATGGTTGGCACAGAAACGGGAGAGCGCCTTGCCAGCGCGGGACATTTCTTTCTGGCGAATGATGTGTATGTACTCGCCCGTATTGATACCTACGGGGCAGGAAGTGGAGCAGAGCCCGTCCCCCGCACACAGGTCTTTGCCCATGCGTCGGAAGGCTTTGCGCAGCCTGTTTGCCTCATGGTATCTGCCCTCTTTGTCGAGGCGGGCAATCTCGCGCTGGATGACGATGCGTTGGCGCGAAGATAACGCCACCGTCTTGTTGCCGGCGGTGAACCCGCAGGAGACGCAATTGACCTCGCAGAACCCGCATTCGATACAACGGTCGATAAGCGGATGGACTTCGGGCAATGGTTTGATATGCTGAATATAGGAGACGGGGTCTTCGTTGAAGATGACCCCCGGGTTGAATATATTATGCGGGTCGAAGATGGCTTTGACGTCCAGCATCAGTTGGTAGGCATCGTCCCCCCATTCGCGCCGGACAAAAGGTGCCATGTTGCGTCCGGTACCATGCTCGGCTTTCAACGAACCGTGGTATTTATCCACTACCAGGTCCACTACGGCGTGCATCATCGCATCGTACTGTGCAATGGATTCGGGGGAGTCGAAACGTTGGTTGAGGATGAAATGATAATTGCCCTCAAAGGCGTGCCCGTAGATGACGGCATCGGGGTAGTTGTGCCTGTCGAACAGTTCGCGCAGGTCAGCGGTAGCCTCTGCCAGATGCTCGATGGGGAAGGCGATATCTTCTATCAGACAGGTGGTACCTATCGGACGGGTGCCTCCCACGGCGGGGAAAATGCCAGAACGCATCGCCCAATATTTGCCGACCAGTTGCGGGTCCTGGGTGAAGCGGGCGGGTGCGCACAATTGGTAGTGGTTCAGCACCGTCTCCACCACTTGAATCTTTCGTTGCAGCCCCTCGGGGGTGGCGGCTTCAATCTTCAGCAGTTCCGCCCCTGCATCGTCGGGCAGACCTTGCAGCTCGGGAAAATCGTTCTCCACCACGCGCATGGAGCGGCGGTCGAAGTATTCCACTGCCGAGGGTGCCCCGGTCTGCTTGAGTTCGGTTACGCAACGGCAAGCCGCTTCTGTAGTGGGGAAGAGCAGCAGGGCTGAGGCGCTGTGCGGGTAGTCCTCGCCGGTGCGCATGACCACCGATGAGAGGAACGCCAATGTGCCCTCTGAACCCACTATCAAGTGGGCGATGATATCGAAGGGATTGGTGTACTCAACAAATGGCAGAATTGTCAGACCGGTGACGTTCTTGATGGCATATTTCTGCCGGATGAGTGCCGTCAGTTGCTTGTTGGCAAGAGTGCGGTCGCGCAGGTCTTCTATCCGTCGTACAAACTGCGGGTGGGATACACGGAAATCCGCCTTGGAACGCTCATCGCCAGTGTCCAGAATAGTGCCGTCTGCCAGGATGATACGTACCGAGTCGAGCATACGGTATGAGTTGGCATGTGTGCCGCAGACCATTCCCGAGGCGTTGTTGCTGACGATACCGCCGACCATGGCTGAACTCAAGGAGGCGGGGTCGGGCGTGAACCGCCGCCCATAAGGCTTGAGGATGGCGTTCACGCGGCTGCCGATGATACCCGGCTGGAGGCGAATACGTTTGCCGTTGTCCATTACTTCATATTGCTCCCATTTCTTGCCGGCGACAACCAGCAACGATGGACCGCAGGCTTGCCCTGAGAGGGATGTCCCCGCAGCACGGAAAGTGATGGACTTGCCCTCGTGGTAGGCGCGCGAAAGTATTTGCTGCACATGCTTTTCGGTGGCAGGGTGCAACACTTCTTCGGGTATGTAGCGGTAAAATCCCGCGTCGGTACCCCATGCCAATCGTTCGATATAACTATTCATACAAGTAGTATTTGGAAGACCGTTCACGATAACTTTCGATGTCTTTCTGCCAATAAGGCTCAATGTCCGCCCATCGGTAGGACTTGGCAAATTGGTCCCGCACGAACCCGGTGCCGCAAACCAAGTCGAACATACGGAAGCGCTTGGCGTCACACTCTTCGAAGAATCGGTGCTCGGGATACAGGCGGTTGAGTACCTCCAGCAAGTGGAACTGAACGGAAGTGAGGTGAGCCGCCTCGAAATCCATCAGGTGAATCTGTACGCCCTGAATCTGTTTCCCTTGGAAAACGGAGTAGAATGGTTTGTAGTAGATGGGTCGGAAGATCAGTCCTGGCAGGTGCAGCGCATTCATCGAGTCCGCCAATTGCTGTGCATCTATCCAGTCGGCACCGAGCAGTTCGAACGGCAGGGTGTAACCTACGCCGATGTTGAAGAATCCGAACTCACCCAATATGCCTGTCTGTGGGTAGAAATAAGCGGTGTGCCCCGTTTGTACATGCGGTGAGGCTACGACCCATTCCAACCCTGTATCCTCCCATTTCATGTCGCGCCGCCAGCCTTCCATCGGTATGACGGTCAGTTGGCAGGGCTTGGCAAGACGTCCTGTTTGTGCGAGCGACACGTTCGCCTCCGCCGCTTCTGCATTGAGCATCAGTGCCAGTTCACCCGGTGTTTGGGCGTATAGGTAGGGGATGGCGAATTGTGATACGAACGAGAAATACCCCGGTTCGGCAAGGCACCCTTCGATTTTACGTCCTCCAAGCGGGTTGGGGCGGTCCAGTACGACCAGTTCTATATCCTGTTCGGCACACGCTTCCATCAGCATGCCGAGGGTGGATATATATGTGTACGAACGGCAACCGTTGTCCTGTATATCATAAACGAGCACGTCCACGCCAGACAACATCTCGCGGGTGGGTTTACGTGTTTTGCCAAAAAGCGAGTACATGGGCAGTCCGGTGCGTTCGTCCGTACCATTGCCAACGGTATCCCCTGCATGGGCATTGCCCCGAACACCATGCTCAGGTCCGTACAATGCCACCAGATTGACATCCGGTGCATCGAACAGGATATCCACGGTGGAACGTAACTGACGGTCCACACCTGTGGGGTTGGTTACGAGTCCCACCCGTTTGCCTTTCAGCACATCGAAGCCGCGGTCACGTAGTACTTCTATACCGGGTTTGACGGTTACGGAGGCTTGTTGTTCCTTGGTGGTGCAAGCGGAGAACAGCAAGGTCAGGCAGAACAAGACTGCACAAAACAAATGTTTTTTCATGTGATTTCGATTTTTGGGCATTTACTAAAAGGGTGGATTACGCCTCACCTCCGGCAAAAGACATGGGAATATTGTTTGCCGGATTGTTGCGCAGGTTGATTGTGCCGAAGTTGGCTTCGTATTTGCCTACATTCTCCTGCAAGGCGGCGAGCAGGCGTTTGGCATGCTCCGGTGCCAGAATGACGCGGGAGACTACGTTGGCGTTCTTTTGTGCGGGAAGGACGGAGGCAAAGTCCAGGATGAACTCGGTCTGCGAGTGCCCGATAATGGCGAGGTTGGCGTACTTGCCCTGAGCAATCTCGGGCGAAACAGAGATCTGAAGTTGGTTGTTTTTTTGTTCCATAACTGTATGAAATTGAGGTTTACCATTGGTACTCTTTCTTACCCCTTACAGCATGTTTGGCAAGTGTAAAGAGGTGGAAGAGTGGAAGAAAAATATCAAATAATAGGGTGACTAACCCAAAAGAGTGTACTCCGAAGATATGCGCAGCCCTGCCGGTCAGAGCGATGAGCCAGATGAGTCTTGCCAAGAAGAGTCCCCATGCGTAGTAACAAAGGGTGATTGGCACCATTCCTTGTGCTGCCAACACGCTGATAGCGATGCAAAGCAGGTAGAGCAGCCCCCTCATGACAGGCTCGGCGGCAGGGCGTATCTTGGAGGACAACTTGTAGTCGGGCGAGACGCTCAGGTGGCGGGTTTTCTGTATCCGCCAGTCGTGGTAGGAATGTTTGGGAACAGACCATGTAAAACTATCGGGAGTGATGACCACCTCGGTGTTGCTGCGTGTAGCCACCTTGTTGACGAACAGGTCGTCGTCGCCCGCTTGATGAGCGAGCAACCCGGCAAAACCGTTGTTGCGGAAGAACGTCTCCTTTTTGTATGCCAAGTTACGTCCTACGCCCATGTAGGGGTGTCCGGAAAGGGCGAAGCCCAGATATGTCATGGCAGAGGTGACGGTGTCGAACTGGATGAGCCGGTTCAGTAGTCCGTGTTCTTCAAAATCCCCTCCGTAGCCGAGCACCACTTCCGTCTGCGGATTGCGGAACCCCTGCATCATCTGTTCAATCCAAAGGGGACTTTCCGGCCGGCAGTCGGCATCGGTCAGCAACAGGTAGTCGTACTTGGCTGCTTTGGCGGCAAGGGTAAGTGCCAGCTTCTTGGATGAGCGCACCAATGCATTGCCAGGAACGAAGGTAAGCCTCAGATTGCGGAATAGTTGGGTGGAATGTTCCAACACTGTCTGCGTATTGTCTTCGCTGCCATCGTTTACCACAATCACCTCGAAAAGCGGATATTTCTGCGAGCAGAGTGCCTGCAGGTAGTTTTGCAGGTTGTAGGCTTCGTTGCGGGCACAGACTATGACGGACACACCCGGACGAGCCTCCCCGGAGTGTGTGGCGGGTTCGGAGCCGTCCGTTTGTTCGTCTGCAGGTTTGGGCTTCCAACGAAAGCGTTTGTGGGTGTAGTGGCGCACACGTCGCTGCACGCCCGCCATGTACCTTATATAATAGTAAAGGTAAAAGACGGCTGATACGCACAAGGCGGAGAAGAGATAGTCGGCAAGAGAAAACGGAATGTTCACCATTCTTTGTACTCCTTATTTGAGGTCGGTTTTGAGATCGGATTCCACTTTTACGGTTTTGTCGCTTTTGAAGTTGGGACGGCAGAAAACGGTATATTTGGCTGCGGGCAGGTGCTCAACAGCATCTTTCTTGATGTATTTGCACAGCGGTTTCATTTTTCCTTCCAGGATCAGTTGTGCCGCCATGCGACCGACCTCCAATGCTCCGTTTTCGCGCAGGTGGGTGTTGTCAATCTTACCATCGGGGAACTTCTTGCATTCGCCCGGTGCAACGTTCATGAAGTATTTCTTCGAGGCTTCATCGCCGAGGTTGATGAGCCACTCGGTGGTTGCCTCCTCTAGGTCGAGCAGGGGCACGTTCATTTCTTTAGCTGCCATACGTGCTGCGTATGGGTAGGCGGTATGCTTGGGAATCAGTTCGCCGGTCTTGCTGTCGAAATGACGGCGCGAGATGGGTGTGGCGATGATGACGTGTGCTCCTTTGGCTTGTGCCTCCGCGGTCATTTTCTTCAGGTTTTTGCGGTAGTCCTCTATGGATGCGTAGCGCACGGGGTCGGTGATTTTCTGGTCGTTATGTCCGAACTCGATGATAACGATATCACCTTTGTGCAGGCGGTCCAGTACGACCTGCCAACGCCCCTCTTTCTGGAACGAGTTGGTGGAACGGCCGTTCATGGCGTGGTTCTCTACGGTGATTTTGTCATTAAGGAACGAAGGGAAAACTTGTCCCCAACCCACTTCGGGGGAGATGTCCAGCTCCGTTTTGTCCGCCATCGTACTGTCCCCTACCAGAAAAAGAGTGACGTTTCGTTTGGTGGCGGAAGTCGCGATAAGTAGCACTGAGAGTGCGAGAATAAGTTTTTTCATATCACAGGATTTTATTTGTTATTCCATTCCAAATGGGACTGCAAAGATACAAAAAAAAACGGAAATGACCAAGTTTTTACAAAAAAAGAGGTGTTAAAAGTACGTTTTTTGTCATTTTTCTTGCATAATTCAGATAAAAGCAGTACCTTTGCGTGCTTTTTCGTACAAAATAAGTGTCACATGTTAATCGAAGCTAATCCGTACAAAGTATTCGCAGGCTCCAAAGGAGTTGCGTTGGCTCAACGTATCTGCGACTATTTGGGTTGCTCGCTCGGGCGGGTGAATATTGAGCATTTTTCTGATGGTGAGTTTGCGGTGTCCTTCGAGGACTCCGTTCGCGGGCAGTCGGTGTACTTGGTGCAATCGACATGTCCTTCTACCGACAATCTGATGGAGTTGCTGTTGATGATTGATGCAGCCCGTCGTGCGTCGGCGTACAAGGTGATAGCGGTGATCCCGTACTTCGGTTGGGCGCGTCAAGACCGTAAGGACAAGCCGCGCGTAAGTATCGGAGCCAAATTGGTGGCAAACATGATTCAGGTGGCAGGTGCCGACCGCGTCATCACGCTGGATTTGCATGCCGACCAGATTCAGGGTTTCTTCGATATTCCTGTGGATCACCTGTACGGCTCGTCTGTGTTGGCGGACTACATACAGTCGCTCAACCTCGAGAACCTGATTATTGCATCGCCTGATGTGGGTGGAACCAAGCGTGCCGCCAATTTCTGCAAGAAGTTGGAACGCCGTCTGAAACATGAAGTGCCGATGGTGATTTGCTACAAGCAGCGCCTGAAAGCCAATCAGGTAAGTGAGATGCGTGTGTTGGGCGATGTGGATGGCAAAGATGTAGTCATTGTTGACGATATTGCGGATACAGCAGGAACGCTGTGCAAGGCCGCCGGTGTGATGAAAGAGTGTGGTGCACGCAGTGTGCGTGCCGTGGTGACTCATGGTGTCATGTCGGGCGCGGCGTGCGAGAAAGTGATGAACTCGGCATTGGAGGGCCTGATTTTCTCCGACTCGTTGCCTTTCGATGTGTCGCGCTGTCCCAAAGTGCAGGTGATTACCATGCAGCGTGCCTTTGCCGAAACGATTAACGCGATACAAACGCACACGTCTATATCTGACCGTAACCTGCGATAAGTGCGGATGAACAGAGCGTGCGTACTATATTGGGCAGGCTGGGTGCTTGCATTGGCGACGGGGGGATTACTCCTGTCGTCTTGCTCTAAACCGGCGCAGTCAGCGGCAGAATCTGTCGTCCCTTTCAGTGCCGACTCGGCGTACGAATACATCGCAGCGCAGGTGGCGTTCGGACCGCGTGTCCCCGGCACTGGCGCGCATGAGGCGTGTGCCCGTTTCCTCAAAGAGACCTTGCGCGATATGGGCGCGCAGGTCCGCATAGAACAGGGGCAACTGCCCAACTACAAGGGCGAGGCGCAGCCTGTCTATAATATCATTGGTTCGTTTGTGCCTGATGCCAAGCGGCGCGTTCTGCTGTGTGCACATTGGGACTGCCGCCCATGGTGCGACCAAGAGGAGAACTACGATGACCGCCAGCAGCCTGTCCTGGGCGCCAACGACGGAGCCAGCGGGGTGGGAGTGCTGCTGGAAGTGGCACGCCGATTAGGCATGACGGACTCCCTTCGTTTAGGGGTGGATATCGTGTTCTTCGATGTAGAAGATATGGGTACCCCCGCTTTCTACACTGGCAAAGAGCGGGAAGATACATGGTGCTTGGGTTCGCAATTGTGGGCGAAAATGCGTACTCAGGACGGCTCGAACAAGAGTTATCTGTACGGCATCCTGCTCGATATGGTAGGTTCGCCCGATGCCGTTTTTCCGAAAGAATACTACTCCTCCCAATATGCCCTCGCGACACTGAACACTGTTTGGCGTACGGCGCAGCGACTCGGTTATGGGCGCTATTTTCGCAACGAGAACAGTTACCCCCTCACGGATGACCATTTTTATGTCAACACCTTAGCGGGAATCCCTTGCGTGGACATTGTTCACTATGATGTGCAGTCTGGAACGGGTTTTGCGCACTATTGGCACACAGCGCACGATGATATGCAGAGTATATCTCGGGCGACCCTTGATGCCGTGGGAAAAACATTGATGACAGTAATAACAGAAGAAAATGCTCGATATAAATAACTTACACGCCACAGTGGGTGGCAAGGAAATACTGAAAGGGCTCAACCTGCACATTGGCGAAGGCGAGATACATGCCCTCATGGGACGTAATGGCGCCGGCAAATCGACGCTCTCTGCCGTTCTGACCGGCAATCCTGCATATACAGTAACCGAAGGAACCGTCCGTTTCAATGGGAAAGACCTGCTCGGCATGAGCCCCGATGAGCGCGCCAACGAGGGGCTGTTCCTCTCCTTCCAGTACCCCGTGGAGATACCCGGAGTATCCATGGTCAATTTCCTCAAGGCGGCACTGAACGCCAAACGCAAGTATCAAGGGCTGGAGCCTCTGTCTGCATCTGATTTCCTGAAACTGAAGCGCGAGAAAGAGAAACTGCTGGAAATCACCTCCGGCATGCAGAACCGCTCCGTTAACGAGGGTTTCTCCGGAGGCGAGAAAAAGAAGAACGAAGTCTTCCAAATGGCGATGCTTCAACCATGTCTGGCAATTCTGGACGAGACCGATTCCGGCTTGGATGTGGATGCGCTCCGTATCGTTGCCGAGGGGTTCAACAAGATTCGAACCGACAAGATGTCGGCCATCATTATCACCCACTACGAGCGTATGCTGGACTATATACACCCCGACTATGTCCATGTGCTCTACAACGGACGGATTGTCACCACCGGTGATGCCTCTCTCGCCAAGGAAATCGACGACCGCGGTTTTGATTGGATAGAGGAAAAGTACAATGATTAAAGGCGTTGGTGACATGTCTGAGGAATTATTAATCAATAATAGCGAAAAGGTCGAGGTAGAGTTGTCCGCAGGTGAACAGAGGCAAATCCGTTTGCTCTCTCCACGGAATCTGCATCTCACCATACACCAAAAGCAAGGCTCCGACCTGCTGCTACATGCCGTGTCGCTTGCCGATGAGGACGCTCATATCTCTATCAACGTCTTCCAGGAAGAGCCCGATTGCACCACTGCCCTGTATGGCTTGGCATTTACACGTGGCAAACAGGTGGTGAATATAGAGACGCATGTGTTCCATAACGTCGGGCACGGCAAGAGTTCCCAACTGTTCAAAAATGTGCTGGCAGACGACTCCCGCGTCTCTTTTTACGGCGAACTGAAGGTACTGCCTGATGCACAGAAAACCGAGGCGTTCCAAACCAACCGCAACCTGCTCCTTTCCCGCTCAGCCAAGGTGGAGACGCGCCCGCAGTTGGAGATTTACGCCGATGATGTCAAGTGCTCGCATGGTGCCACTACGGGTCAGCTGGACGCCAACGCGCTGTTCTACATGCAGCAACGCGGTATCCCCAAGGAGCAGGCACAACGGCTGCTCTTGCAGGCGTTCTTGGAGGAAGTGGTGCAGACCATCCCCGATGAAAAGTTCCAAGCGGATGTGCGCCGACAGATAAACGAACGTTTGTAAGTCCGCCCGTTATTCATTTTCTCATTTACAAATTCTTAATTGATAACGGTGTGACTAAACAAAAACAAGCGGCTCTTTCGGGTCGCTTGTTTCGTGTTCCTCTTTGGGAGGAAGTTGCTCTGTTACCGGGTAGTGTTACTCGGTTACGTCTTCTGTTTCGTCAAAAGCAGGAGTTGCTGCCTGTTGCTGCATCTCGCTGGCTGCTTCCTGTACTTGTTCGGAAATCTGGCTCTCACCCTCGCTCACACCGTTGTTCTTGCCGAAACCAACGGCAAAGATTGCGAGCAGAACGATGATAGCAATCAGCCACCATGTGGCTTTCTCCAAAAAGTCAGCGGTCTTGGGCGCACCCATCACCTGGTTGCCGCTTGTGAAACCGGCTGCCAGTCCGCCACCTTTCGAGTTCTGTACCAATACCAAAAGCACCACCAGAATGGATGCCAATACGATAAGGATTGTTAGAAATAGTGTCATATTTTTTCTGTTTTATTCGCTTATTAATGGACAATTTATGAGTTCTAATTCATCACTCATAACTAAAACTTACCACCCGTCTTCACGGAAACGGGGTGCAAAGTTACAACTT
>CAMOMF010000146.1 GCA_946619625.1 uncultured Bacteroidales bacterium | reverse complement strand
CTGTCTGTTTTCCGTCAGCGGATTTGCCAAGTCGCAACGCCAGACGGTAGTGTTTGACGTGCCCATCCACTGCCAAGGGTGTATTACCAAGATTGAAAAGAATATCGCCTTCGAGAAGGGTGTCAAGGACCTCATCTGCGATCTGAAAAAGAAACAGGTCACCGTTGTTTTTGACCCTGCCAAAACCGATATTCCCACCCTGCAACAGGCGTTCCAAAAAATCGGCAAACCCGCCATAGTCCACAGCCAAGAACAATCCCCTTCCGCCGGCACAAAGCACCAATCCGCCAACACGCCTGAACCGGACACCACCTCCGGCGCCTCTAACCCTGCACACTAAAGAGTCTAAAGAGTACACTCTATACCGCCCGGCATAAGAGGGCACTCCAAACCGCCTTGCACAAGAGGGCTTGGAGAGTCTAATCGTATATGAAACTGCTCCCTTTTTCCGGCAAAAAAGAGAAAATAGTACTTTTTTTCGTTCAAAAATTTGCATATTTCAAATATTATTAGTACCTTTGCACTTCCTTTTGTTTCCACAAAGGAGGGTAAACTACTATTATTAACAGATAACAAAACATAAACATCATGAAAACATTCCCTGCAAGCCAACTCATCATCAATGGTGATGGTAGTGCTTTTCACCTGCATATCCGCCCTGAGCACTTGGCGGACAAAGTCATACTGGTAGGCGACCAGGACCGTGTCAATATTGTTGCCTCTTTCTTCGACAAAGACTCCATCGAGTGCGATATTCAAAGCCGCGAGTTCCATACTATCACCGGCCGTTTCCAAGGCAAACGTATCACTTGCCTGAGCACCGGCATCGGAACGGATAATATCGACATCGTCATGAATGAACTGGACGCACTCGCCAACATTGATTTTGCCACCCGAACCGAGAAACCCGAACACCGCACACTCGAAATTGTACGTATCGGCACCTGCGGCGCCATGCAGGAAGATATTCCCCTCGGGGCATTCCTTGCATCGCAGAAAAGTATCGGTTTCGACGGCGTACTCGCTTTCTACGAAGGGCGCGACCGGCTCAGTGACCTCGGCTTCGAAAAAGCACTCGTGGATTTTATCGGTTACCCCCGCAAAGCCGCAGTGCCGTACATCGTACCCGCTAACACCGAACTGATTGACCGTGTAGCCGGTACCGATATGTACCGTGGGTGCACCATTGCCGCCAATGGTTTCTACGGACCGCAAGGACGTGTGCTGCGCTGCAATATTGCCGTGCCGGATATCAATACCAAAATCAGTGCTTTCCGCTACGAAGGACAACGCATCACCAACTACGAGATGGAGGGTTCTGCCATTGCAGGACTCGCCCTGCTGATGGGACACAAAGCCATGACCGTATGTTGCGTCATCGCACAGCGCAAAGCCGAAGCCGCCAACACCGACTACAAGCCCCGCATTAAAGAACTTATCCAAACCGTCCTCGAAAGGCTTTAATTAATCACAATGAAAAAGATCATTCTCGTCGCGCTTGCCGCTCTCACTTTCGTTGCTTGCAACAAGCAACCACAGCAAGTCACCCCCTCTACCGAAGATTTTCCGTATATGGTTGAACAATTCTACGACTTGGGCATCCTCCGCTACCGTGTGCCCGACTTCGAACAACTGACCCTTCAGCAAAAAACACTCGTTTATTACCTGAGCGAAGCCGCCCTGTGGGGACGCGATATCCTGACCGACCAGAACGGACGCTACAACCTCCGCGTGCGCCGGATCTGCGAGACTGTTTACGAGAACTACCCCGGCGACAAGACAGGCGAGGATTGGCAGAAATTCGTCCTCTACCTAAAGCGTGTGTGGTTCTCGAACGGCATCCATCATCACTACAGCGAGGACAAGTTTTTGCCCGAATGCTCGCGCGAGTGGTTTGCAGAGGCTTGCCGTCAGAGCAACCTGAAGGAAGAGGACTACGCGCCCCTGCTGGACGTGATCTTCGACCCCACTGTTCTGCCCAAGAAAGTATGCCAGGACGACGGCGTGGACCTGTTGCTCAGCTCCGCTTGCAACTACTACGAAGGTGTCACGCAAGCCGAAGCCGAAGCCTACTATGCAGCCCACAAAGACAATTCGCCTGAACCGCTTTGGATAGGCCTGAACAGCAAACTGGTGAAGGACAGTCAAGGCAACGTCATTGAGCGCACGTACAAAGCCGAAGAAGGCGGACTGTATGCCGCAGCGTTGCAGAAAGTGGTGGAGAACCTCAGGAAAGCACTCCCTTATGCCGAGACCGACCAGCAGAAACTGGTCATTCAGAAACTGATTGACTACAACCTGACCGGCAACCTGCAGACTTTCAACGAATATGCCATTGCATGGGTGAAAGACCTTGACAGCCGCGTTGATTTCATCAATGGTTTCACCGAAGTGTATGGCGACCCGCTCGGCGTAACCGGAGCATGGGAGTCGCTTGTCAACTACAAGAACCTTGCCGCTACTGAGCGCACGCAGAAACTGTCCGCCAACGCACAGTGGTTCGAAGACCACTCCACTACCGACCCGCGTTACAAGAAAGCCGAGTGCAAAGGTATCTCCGCCAAAGTGATTACCGCCGCCATCCTTGCCGGTGACTGCTACCCCTCCACCCCTATCGGTATCAACCTGCCCAATGCCAACTGGATTCGCAAGTCTTACGGGTCCAAGTCGGTGACGATACAGAACCTCATGGAGGCATACAACGAAGCCGCCTTGGGCAACGGTTTCAACGAGGAGTTCATGCTCTCTGAGGCCGAACTGGACTACTCCCGCCGCTATTCCGCCCTCACCGGCGATGTGCAGGTGGACCTGCACGAGTGTCTCGGACACGGCTCGGGACAACTGATGCCCGGCGTCACCAAGGACAACCTGCGCGAGCATGGCTCCACTCTGGAAGAGGCGCGCGCCGACCTCTTCTCGCTCTACTATATAGCCGACCCCAAACTGGTCGAACTGGGAATCCTGCCCGACCACGAAGCCTACAAGGCGGAGTACTACGAGCAGATGATGAACGGCGCTCTCACCCAGTTGGTACGTGTAGAACCCGGCAAGAACCTTGAGGAGGCACATATGCGCAACCGCGCACTCATCGCCAACTGGGTACTGGCTCACGCCAATGCCGACAAACCCGAGGTGGCAATCATCCGGCGGGACGGCAAGCACTACATGCAAATCAATGACTACGAGGGACTTCGCGCTCTATATGGGCAACTGCTCGCCATTGTGCAAGAGGTGGTTTCTACCGGTGATTACGCCCGCGCCAAGCAACTGGTGGAGGACTATGCCGTACGCGTGGACCCCGACATTCACGCCGAGATGCTCAGCCGCTACAAACCACTCAACATCCCGCCCTACAAAGGATTCGTCAATCCGGTTTACACGCTTGTCACTGACAAGGACGGTCACATCACGGATGTGCAGATTGACTATTCCGAAGGCTACGCCGAGCAGCACCTGCGCTACAGTCGCGACTACTCCGTTCTGCCGGACATAAACGACTAACCTTCCCTTGCCGCCCTGCATGGTGACAATCGAACTGCCCATAAACAAGAGTATTGCCAACCGCGTACTCATCCGTAAAGCCCTGCGCGGAGAGGACCTTAGCGCCTTCACCTCCGCCCGTATGCCTGAGGATGTACGCGTCATGGCGCGATGTCTGACAGCCGCGAACCAACCCGTTTCCCGCGGTTCCCTCACGCTCCATGTGGACAACTGCGGTACAGCTATGCGTTTCCTTACCGCCTACTGTGCCGCCAAAGAGGGGTGCGACATTATCTTGGACGGCTGTGCCCGAATGCATGCACGCCCCATGGGCAAAGAGGTGGACGCCCTCCGCCTGCTGGGTGCCGACATCACCTGCCTTGAGCAGGAGGGGTTCCCGCCCCTGCATATTCGCGGCAAGCGGCTGCTGAAACAGCCTGTCCACATCGCCTCGCCCGAGTCCACACAGTTCGTCTCCGCACTCATGCTCATTGGGGCAGAGGTCACCACGGACATCACCTCCCCCTATATAGACATGACTCGCGCCGTGGTGGAAGGACGCGAGCAGATGGAGCCCGACTGGTCGGCTGCCGCTTTCTGGTTGGAACGCAAAGCCCTCGGGCTGGTCGGCGACCTCCGGTTCACGGGACTGACTGACGACTCGCTGCAGGGCGACAAAGTTGCTGCCGGCATCTTCCGTCAGATAGAGCAGCGCACCCTTCATTCGCTTGACTGTTCCGCCTGCCCCGACCTTGTACCCGCCATTGCCGTCACTTGCCGCATGCTCCACCTTGATGTCCGTCTTACAGGAACGGACAGTCTGCGTTTCAAAGAGTCCGACCGCTTGCAGGCGTTGGAGGCGAATTTCCGGCGAATTGAACAGGGCTTGTTTCCGCTCTTCAGTTACGGCGACCACCGCATCGCCATGGCTTTCATGGCGGCAGGATACGCAGTAGATAACACCGACTGTATCCGCAAGTCCTACCCGCGCTTCGTGGAACAACTGCTGGACACCTCCCGCATCATCCCCCTGCGCGAGGGAGACACTCCTCCCACTGCGCACGACGGACTGACCACCCTGATTGTGCCGGACCGCAAGAAGGGCAAGAAACAGGCGCTATACGACGGCATTTCAGTCTCGTACACGCGCTACATCTGGCTCAATGATGCCGATGTCAGCCTGCCCGCCATCCTCCCGCCGCGTATTCCCGAAGCGGACCTGATCATTCTTCCCCTCGCCATGAGGGCGCCCCATGGCACGCTCATCGAACAACTGCAGCAGATTGAATACGCCGCCATACAGGAACTGACCATCCGCTGCGCCCACCGTGGACGCCCCATACTATGCGCCGGCGCAAACATGATTGTCAACCGCGAGGCATGGATGGCTTCATGGCCGTTCCTTCACCATGACATTCCCTCGGGCGACGACATGTTCCTCCTGGAGGATTTCAAAAAACAAGGCCGGCGCATCATCGCCCTTGACGACTACGAAGCCACATGCACCGCACAGCCCACCCTGCGCGCGCTGCTGCGACAACGCACCCGATGGGCAGGTAAAGCGCCATATTACCGTGACCGTGACATACGCCTTGTCGGTTCGTTTGTCCTGCTTATCAACATGTTAGTGGTGATTTTTCCGCCGCTGCTGCTCGTCAAATGGGTGGCAGACACACTATTCCTGCGCCCGCGACTACTGCGCACAAACAAAAAAGGGTTCCGCCTGCTTTGGCTGAAAACCCTCTTTCTAACGATTATTTATCCTTGGTACGCCCTCTTTTCTGTCCTCGTAGGTGTCTTCCGACCGCAGAAATGGTAAGGTGAGCACCGGTTTCCCACTCAATACACCCTCGTCATCATGTATTCCATCAGTTCTATCAGTACCGATTTTACCGATGATTGATGAAAAACAGACAGTGCCTCAATGGCTTTGCGCTTGTGCACCTCCATCTGTTGGCGCACATACCTCACGCCGTCATATCGCAACACAAACGACAGTATAGTCTGCTCGGCTCTGCGTTCCTCCTCACCCGTCACGCTACTCAACTCACCTTTTGCCAAGTGTTCGGCAAGCGAACGGATTTCTTCCGCTTCCGCCTTGGGTGCACGGTCCAAGGACACCAGCAGCGGCAGGGTCGCCTTACCGTCACGCACATCGCTCATGGTTGGTTTGCCCGACTCTTCCGAGTCCGAATAATCCAGTAGGTCATCTTGCATCTGGAACACCAGCCCCAACTCGCGTCCAAAGGTACGCAGTGCCGTTTCCTGCCGCATCGTGCCGCCCGCTGACACCGCGCCCGCCTGGGTACACGCCGCAAACAAAGCCGCCGTCTTTTGCTCAATCACAGCAAAATAGTCCGACTCACTTATCCACATCGAGCGGTTGGCATGCAGTTGCAGCAACTCGCCCCGCGCCAAGGTCTGACCTATCTCTGCCACGATATTGAAAATCTTCATGTTGCGCAGTCCGGCAGTCAGTTCTATCACCTTCGCTAACAGATAATCGCCCGTCAGCACCGCCACCTTGTTGTTCCAGCGCGCATGCACGGTGGCCTGCCCGCGACGGAGGGGAGAGTCGTCCACCACATCGTCATGAACCAACGATGCCGTGTGCAGCAACTCGAACGCCACTGCCGAACCGTACGTCTTCTCGTTCACATCGCCGCACAACTTAGCCGACAGCAAGACCAGTATCGGACGAACCTGTTTGCCGCGACGCTGCTGCAAGTGCCGCAACACCTCACCTAACAACGGATGATCTGTCTGCAACGCCTGTTGGTAGTTCTTGCGAAATTCCTGCAACTCCACCAACAACAACTTTTCTATGTTCTGTAACGTCTCCAATGACCCTTTTTTACGTTTCGGGCTGCAAAGGTACTGCTTTTTTTTGACATATCAAAGAGAAAAAGCAATTTTTCCACATTTCGCGGCAATTTTTCCACATAAAATTGAAGAAAAAGTGCTAACTTTGCACCCAAATAAAAGAATATTGAAAAAAGAACATTTTAACGCAATCAAAAAACATACACAATGAAAGAATTCATGGACAAAGATTTCCTCCTGCAAACCGATGCAGCGAAGGAGTTGTATCACGAGCATGCGGCAAAAATGCCCATCATCGACTACCATTGCCATCTTATCCCTAAAATGGTGGCTGACAACAAACGCTTCGAATCCATCGCGCAGATCTGGCTCATGGGCGACCACTACAAATGGCGCGCCATGCGTTCTAACGGTGTACCCGAACGTTTCTGCACTGGTGCCGACACTACCGACTGGGAGAAATTCGAGAAATGGGCGGAGACCGTACCATACACGTTCCGTAACCCGCTCTACCACTGGACACACCTCGAACTGAAGACCGCTTTCGGCATTGACAAGCGACTCAACCCCGAAACGGCACGCGAGATCTACGACAAGTGCAACGACCTGATTAAGAACGACCCCAAGTTCACCCCGCGCGGACTGATGGAGCACTACCATGTGGAGATTGTCTGCACCACCGACGACCCCGTGGACAGCCTGGAATACCACGACATCGTTGCTGCCGACAAGACATGCAAGACACGCATGATTCCGGCTTGGCGTCCCGATGCTGCCATGAACATCGAAGCCGCAGCATGGAAAGCTTACATCGAAAAACTCTCCGCGGTTAGCGGTGTAGCAATCGCCACGTTTGGCGATTTAGTAGATGCACTCCAGAAACGTCACGATTTCTTCGCTTCCAAGGGCTGCAAACTGTCTGACCACGGTATTGAGGAGTTCTACGACGAACCTTACACCATCGCCGAAATTGATGCCATCATCAAGAAAGCACTGGCGGGCGAAAGTCTCTCCGTACTTGAACAACGCAAGTACAAGCATGCCTTCCTCTACGAAATGGCGGTCATGGACAACAAGGCGGGCTGGACCCAGCAGTACCACTACGGAGCCATCCGCAACAACAACAGCCTTATGTTCGAGCGTCTCGGTGCTGACACCGGTTTTGACTCTATTGGCGAGTTCACCACCGCCAAGGCAATGAGTCATTTCCTTGACGAACTCAACCGCGAAGGACACCTATCCAAGACCATTCTTTACAACCTCAACCCATGCGCCAACGAAGTGATTGCCACCATGCTCGGCAACTTCCAGGACGGCTCTTGCCCGGGTAAGATTCAGTTCGGCTCCGGCTGGTGGTTCCTCGACCAAAAGGACGGCATGGAGAAACAGATGATGGCACTGTCCAACCTCGGACTGCTCAGCCGTTTTGTAGGTATGCTCACCGACAGCCGCTCCTTCCTGTCCTATCCGCGCCACGAGTATTTCCGCCGCACGCTCTGCAACGTACTCGGAAACGACATCGAGAACGGCATGATTCCGTTCACCGGATACGAGCACGACCGTGTCTGCCAGATGGTGGAGGACATCTGCTACAACAACGCCAAGAACTACTTCAACTTCTAAGATTTCATCCGCTCTGCCTTCCTCTCAACCAAGAGAGGTGGGCAGGGCACTACTTTATTACAACAATCCGTTGTGAAAACAGAAGGCATCACCTCTGGCGAAATTTTACAACACAATAAACAAAACACCAATAGAAATACTAACCAATTAAATTAAAATTAAATGGCTAAAATCGTAACATTGGGCGAGATCATGCTTCGCCTTTCCCCTAACGGCAACGACCGTTTCATTCAGAGTGATTCATTCCGCATCATCCCCG
>CAMOMF010000145.1 GCA_946619625.1 uncultured Bacteroidales bacterium | reverse complement strand
TCAAAACTGAGTAATACCATTGTAATACCCGGAGCGTCTCCCCGCCAAACGGGGAGAGCGGCCTCCGCCAAGAGGGGCAATTTTGTTCTGTTCCCCCTTCAAATTTTCCCGTTTTTTCGCACCTCATCTTCTCCAAAAAACAAGAATTCCCCTTCAAATTTTCCCGCTTTTTTCGTCTCTCACTTTTCCGAACCAACCTCAAAACTGAGTAATACCATTGTAATACCATTGTAATACCATTCTAATACCATTCTTGTACCATTCCCATTCCACCTCCACATCAAAAAAATGCCATTTTTTCACTTTTTTCAGAATTTACTTGCATATTCCAAAAAAAAGCAGTAACTTTGCACTCGCTAAGGTGAATGCGCCACTTCGGGGCAAACGCGAAACCTTAGCCCTCTTAAACAAACATCATGCAAATAATCAAAACAAAAGCAGAACTGCAACAATGTGTTGCGGCATGCAAACGACAAAACAAATCCATCGGACTGGTACCCACTATGGGAGCCCTGCACGAGGGACACGCCAGCCTAATCAAACGCAGCGTCAGCGAGAACGAAGTCACTTTTGTCTCCGTCTTCGTCAACCCTACCCAATTCAATAACAAAGAGGATCTCGAAAAGTACCCGCGCAACCTCAACCGAGACGCCGAACTGCTCGCCTCTATCAAAGCCGATTTCATTTTTGCACCCGAGCCCGAAGAGATGTACACGCCCGAGGAAATGAATACGCGGTTCCAGTTCGACTTTGGCGGACTCGACCAGGTCATGGAGGGCAAAATGCGACCCGGACACTTCAACGGTGTGGTACAGGTCGTTAGCAAACTCTTCCAACTCGTTCAGCCCGACAAAGCCTACTTCGGCGAGAAGGATTTCCAGCAGTTGGCTATCATCCGGCGCATGGTATCGGTCATGCACTTCGACCTGCAAATCATTGGTTGCCCCATCGTTCGCGAAGACTCCGGACTGGCACTCTCCTCACGCAACGAACGTCTCTCTCACGACGAGAAACAGACCGCCGTCAACATCTCCCGCATACTCTTTCAGAGCCGCGACTACGCGCTCACCCACTCCGTCGCACAAACGCAACAATGGGTGGTGGACAGCATCAACGCTGTCGAGGGACTCGAAGTGGAGTACTACGAGATTGTGGACCAAACCACTCTCCTTCCCGTCAGCGATTTCTCACATGCCATTGGTTGTGTCACCGTTTACTGCGGACCGGTCCGACTCATTGACAATATCAAGTACAACGGATAGCAACTTCAGTATATTTGAAAGTAGTAGTTGACGCACATATTCCATATCTGGAGCCGTTGCAACACAGCGGCATGGATGTGGTACGTCTCGCCCCCGAGCACATCACGCCCTCCGCGGTACGCGATGCCGACGCCCTTATTGTCCGCACCCGCACCCTCTGCAACAAGGCACTGCTCCGTGGCTCACGAGTCCGATTTATCGCCACTGCCACCATTGGCTTTGACCATATTGACACCGTTTACTGCGAACAGCACGGCATTACTTGGACCAATGCCCCCGGATGCAACGCTCAGGGAGTATGCGACTACGTTCAGTCCGCTCTCGCTCTACTTGCCCCGGATGCACAAAACCACACCTTAGGCATCGTCGGCGTAGGGCATGTGGGCTCGTTGGTGGCACAGATGGCTCGCACACAGGGCTACCGTGTCCTGCTTTGTGACCCTCCACGGGCGGAAAAAGAAGGCTCGGAAGGGTTCGTCTCGCTGGAACAAATCGAGCAAAACTGCTCCATCATCACCTTCCACACACCCCTCACCAAGGATGGCAAACACCCCACTTGGCACATGGAAGACTGTCAAAACCTCCGACCCGACACGCTCATCATCAATGCGGCGCGGGGCGGTGTGATAGACGAAGCGGCACTGCTCAGGAGGGGCAACCCTTGCGTCATTGACTGTTGGGAGAACGAGCCGGCTGTAAACCGTGAATTGGTATCGAAGGCACTCCTCAGTACCTTCCATATTGCGGGCTACACGCGCCGGGGCAAGTACAATGCATCCCAGATGTCGGTTGACGCACTCTGCCGCCATTTAGGGCTGCCGCACTTGGATTTGCCCGACCCGCCCCCCGAGGCACCGCACCTGTGGGACATCCGCGCCGTGAGCGATGCACTCAAAGCCGCACCCGACCGCTTCGAAGCGCTCCGCGCAGCCTACCCCCTACGCTAAAAAATTTTAGTAAATAAGAAAATGACAAAATAACTATGGCTTATCAAAAACTAACTTCCCGCAGCGAGAACTACTCGCAATGGTACAACGAATTAGTAGTCAAGGCTGACTTGGCAGAACAATCCGCGGTGCGCGGCTGCATGGTCATCAAACCCTACGGCTACGCCATCTGGGAGCGCATCCAGGCAGGTCTCGATGCACGTTTCAAGCAGAAAGGTGTACAGAACGCCTACTTCCCGCTCCTCATCCCCAAGTCCTTCTTCAGCCGTGAGGCAGAGCACGTGGAGGGCTTCGCCAAAGAGTGCGCCGTGGTCACGCACCACCGCCTCATGAACGACCCCAACGGCAAGGGCGTGGTGGTGGACCCCAATGCACGCTTGGAGGAAGAGCTCATCATCCGTCCTACGTCAGAGACAATCATCTGGTCCACTTACAAAAACTGGATCTCATCCTACCGCGACCTGCCTATTCTCTGCAACCAATGGTGTAATGTCATGCGTTGGGAGATGCGTACGCGTCTTTTCCTCCGCACCGCCGAGTTCCTCTGGCAGGAAGGGCACACCGCGCACGCCACCAAAGAGGAGGCAGAGGATTTCGCCCGTCAGATGCTCGACGTTTATGCCGATTTCGTCGAGTCCGTCATGGCTATCCCTGTGCTCAAAGGTGTCAAGTCGCCCAACGAGCGCTTCGCAGGTGCACTGAACACGTACTGTATCGAAGCCATGATGCAGGACGGCAAAGCCCTGCAGGCAGGCCCCAGCCACTTCCTCGGACAGAACTTCGCCAAGTCGTTCGATGTCACCTACCTCACCAAGGAGAACAAACCCGAGTATGTATGGGC
>CAMOMF010000144.1 GCA_946619625.1 uncultured Bacteroidales bacterium | reverse complement strand
GCACACGCGCACTCTCAACCAAAGTACGCCGGCGCTCTGCTATTCTCGAGGAGCGTGCCAAGGAACTGGCGTGCGAAGCGGACCGCCGGTGGGACCTCATCCGTTGGGGCATCTACCTCGATGCAATGAACGCCATTGGCGGCACCGACGACGGGGGAGTGCTCAAGACCCGCACCTCGCGCAACCTGCTCTTCCCTCTCCCCGCGCAGGAAATCAACACCAATTCCGCCATCACCGCCAACAACCCCGGCTGGCAATAGTAACATGCAACCTTTATTATGATATTATTATGATATTATTATGATATTATTATGTTATTATTATGATATTATTATGATATAATCAAACCGGCTACATATCTTGAACCGGACAAAACCCGCTTATCTATTACATATGTACATAAATTCAACTACAATGAAACAGTATCTTACCATTCTCTTCACCCTCGCAGCACTCTCACTCTCTGCTGCGCCTAACATCGTTTGGACAGGCAACGAGCCTATCTCTTGGAACACCGATGTCTATCAAGGCTCCCAGTTTGAAACACCCGAAGGCATCTTCGCCGGACTGCATGCAAGCGACACGATTCTCGTCTCTGTCGTTGCACATATCGAAGAGCCTCAGTATGTCCTCACCTACAAAGCCGGTGTCGATTGGTCATGGACCGATCTCAGCGTCACACTCAACGACTCTCTCATCTCCTACATCGTCGAGTCCGAAACCATTGCCACCGAGATTGCCGAGCGAGGACTCATTTTCCGCGGACAGGGCTACAACATCACCTCTATCGCTTTCACCTCACAACCGCAGGACACTACCCCCGTCATCGTTCCCGACACCAACGCCATCGATTTCTCTGCACTCTACGAGAAAGTGCTCTGGACCGGCAACCAACCCATCTCGTGGAACTCCTCCGAGTATGCCGGCGACAAACTCGACACCTACTCCGTGCAGCAAGACCTCTTCGCCGGACTTCAGGCAGGGCATGTCATTGCCGTCTATGTCACTCCCGACGGCGATGCGCAGTATGCCCTCAAGTACAAAGTCGGCGACGACTGGACTTGGACCGAACTTCCCCTCAATACCGCTACACCCGGCATCCTCGCTTTCCGCATACCCGATGACGATACGGCACAACTCATCGCCGACCGTGGACTTGTGGTGGATGGTATCCGCTTCACGCTGACCAAGATCAGCCTCTACGCCGACACGCAATGGCAGACCGCCTTGCACAACACCTCCGCCCAACTCGACCCCACCGCCCCATGCTACAACCTGCTCGGGCAACCAGTCACCGCAGGATACAAGGGTATAGTCATTCAGAACGGACACAAATTCATCCTGCAACAATAAAGCATAATCTTGTCAAAAAACACTACCTATGGGACAATGTAACAAAGAATGCTAAAATTGTGTCGGTTTTTCCGCCCAAAAAGCAGTACCTTTGCACCCAAAATCGGAACACAGCCCGCAAACCACTCTTTGCACTTTGTCCAAAATAACAACTAATATTTACATACAAAAACAAACAAAATGAAAAAGTTTACACTATTAATGGTAGCGTTGCTCCTCAGCGTAGTGGGAGTGAATGCAGAAGAAACTGTTGTCGTCTGGAATGAAACGGCAACCGATCTTGCCCCTTGGCAGTCTGACGAAGTAGGAGAGAAAACTCTTGGTGTTAGTTATAATAGCAGGGGCGAATTGGCAAATGCCTATATGAAAGATGTGATAACAGTTTCCTTTACCATGAAAGAAGGCGAAAGCAGCTACGAAATTAGAGTAGCAGACCCAGACGGCTGGAAATATATGGATGATGGTACAGGATCTAATCCATCATATGCGACTGGAACGCAAACCTATACCTATACCATTAGCAATGTTTCTTATCTTGATGTCATACAAAAACGAGGCATTATTCTTAGAGGTAACAATGTCACTATTACAAAGGTGGAGTTGACTAAAGTAGATGATCGCTATAATGCCCTCCCTATTGTAATTGGTGCAGCAGGAATGGCAACGTGGAGTAGTAACCAACATCATAAAGTTATTGGTGACAACGTAACAGTTTATTATGCAAGTGAAGCAAATGAAGGCAGTGTTACATTAACGCCAATTACGGAAGCTGGAAAAGAAAATACTATTTGGGGTTATCAGGGATATATTGTAAAAGGGTCTGAGGGCGTTTACGAAGCCAGAGTTATCGCTGAAAGTGAGGCTTCATATCCTCAAGGGAATCTATTAGTAGGAGCAGATGGTGGCGCAAAAGTCTTTAAGTCGAATTTTACGAATTATGAGTTCACAGCAGGCGATTTTTGGTATGGAGATGCTGACGGTAAAACTGCACAAGAGACAAGAATTAAAACAATGTATCGCTACATCTTTGCGAAGGAAGAAGGTGAGGATCCTGCATTCTATAAGTTATCAGAGAATTATTCGCGCAAAATAGATGAGACAACAACCGTGTATTACCACGAACTCGCTGCACACAAGGCTTATTTGGAAACCCCTACTGACATTACCCAATCAGTAACTGGTGCCCCTGCCATTCACCTCGTCTTCGAAGAGGAAAACAACGCAACTGCTCTCGACTCCTCCGCTGAGGCAAACCGCTGCTCCAAAGTCATCCAAAACGGACGACTCCTCATCATCAAGAATGGCATCACCTATGACCTTACCGGCAATGTCGTTCGCTAAATGACTTTTATAACTAATTGACTAAATGAATGAAAAAATGAAAAAATACATCTATCCGCAATTGCTATTTGTTCACCTGAACAACCACGATATCCTCACCACCAGCACCCTCGAGGTCTCTTCCAAGAATTACGAAGAGGGCATGTCCGACCTCGCACCAACCCGCTCTTGGGAAGGCGATTTCTAATCTCCGCTATGCTCCGAACGTTCGGCAAGCCGTAATAATCTCCCCCCTCCGAACAATCGAGCAAACGATACGAATAACATTCATACAACTAACACATAAAAAACAATTATCATGAAAAAGTATTTAAGTCTATTCCTTTTCCTCTCTGCTGCTTGGGCGCTCAATGCCGAAGTAGTCTGGAACGGATCACACAACGTTGGCAGTTGGTCTTCACTGCAATTATCCACTGCCGAGTATCCCGCACTCAGCCATGCCGCTGCAGGTGACCTGCTCGTCATTACCATTGACGAAGTGGAAGAAGGTGCCTCGGTTTTGTTTCAAGCACCTACCAGCCCCAACTGGACAAACCTCTTCTCACAAGATGTACAGGCAGGTGTTTATCGTTTTCTGCTGACAGCCGAGAACGCTGCATTGATTCAGGCCAACGGTCTCGCTGTCAACGGACAGAACTTCACTTTCTCCA
Source organism: uncultured Bacteroidales bacterium (assembly GCA_946619625.1). Lineage (GTDB taxonomy): Bacteria > Bacteroidota > Bacteroidia > Bacteroidales > Paludibacteraceae > Colicola. Next base: position 2,616 of record CAMOMF010000144.1, on the reverse strand, counting down.
AACTGGAGATACTCTACCCCACGCCCCTCTGGGTAGGCACGGCGGATGGTATTAACGGCAATGGCAGTTGGGCGCAGACCTCTACCATTGACAAGAGCTATTTCGCCAACCTGTCTGACGGTTCTATACTTAGTATTGTGGTCTCCTCTGTAGGCAATGGATGGTCGTATGCCAACCTGCGTGCTGGTGCAGACTGGAACAGCCTGTCCGGCGTTCATGGATATGACACTCCCGCTGCAGGCACCCATTTGTTCGCCCTTACGACTGATCAAGTCTCCACACTGCAAGGCAGTAATGTCATTGACGTAACAGCACAGAACCTGGTCGTATCAGGTCTCTACACCTACTCCGCCGCACGTTATTACGTATCCGGTATTGGCAGCAATTGGTCCACTGTTGCATACCCGATGACGCTGAACGAGGGCGTGTATGAATATACCTTCACTTCTTCTACATCCAACAACTGGAACGAGTACAAGATTACCCGTGGTTCTTGGCTTGACGGCTACAACTGGGGTCCCGCTGTTATTGACAACGAAGCCTCTGAACTGACACTTGATGAGTATAACAATAACGGCAACATCCATTTCAACGCCTACGGCGAGAACATCACTATCTGCTGGAACCCCGAAACGCAGAAATCATGGTTAAAAGTAAGTGGTCTGGAAAATCTGACCGTTACGGTTGCCGGAACAGCATCTCTGCTTACCACCAGTTGGGATGTGGATAATACCGACAACGACATGCAGTTCGAAGACGGTGTGTTCACATGGTCTCGCTCCGCGTATTATACCAGCGACGAAGCTTTGAACGTGGAGTTCAAGGCGGTGCTTGCTCATGATTGGAACGCAGGTGCCTTCGGAAAGAGCAATGGCAACAACCAGGACTACACTTTTTCTGCCGGTTACCACGATGTACTGATTTCCTTCACTTGGAAAGACAAGAGTGTTGTTTTGACGGAACTGAATTACCCCAAACAAAGCCTTGCCGGCAATTTCAACTCATGGACTCCCGTAGAGATGGCGTGGTCAGCCAACCGCAACAGTTGCTCGGCAGTAGTCAGCCTTACACAAGGTGAGACCTACTCTTTCCGTCTGAAAGAAAACGAAGACGAACAATGGGACGGTGCCAACTCTACCATGCGCCGATATATGTGCTCGGGTTGGACATTGTCAGAGGATGCCGACTGCCGTATTGTTGCCGATGAGACGGGCGACTACACCTTCACCTATTATCGCGAAGCAGGTGTTGTCACTGTCACCTATCCCGGCACCTACACCCGCCATTTCGATGAGGTCAAGTATAGCACGCTCTGTCTGCCCGCTGCCGCCACATTGGAGGGCGCTACCGCCTACTCCGTGGCAAGTGTGGAAGCAAACACCATCGTCCTGAACGAAGTCGGAACAGAACTCACGGCCGGTGTACCGTATATCATCAAGCCCGATGCTGCCGGTGATGTAGTGGCTACTTTCGAGGGGCTGACGGTAGATGCTCCTGTGAATAACAGCCTCGTCGGTACTTTCGACGGAGGCGTGACGCTCAATGCCGCCGCCAATGCGTATGTGCTCAGCGAAAATCAGTTCCGCCTGATTGCAGGTACCGCCACCGCCGCTGTGGGCATGTACCGCGCTTACCTGCAACTGCCTGATGCCACCGCACCTGCCCTCCGTATCATCGAGGCACAGAATGGTGCAACCGCCATACAGGATGTAGAGGCAAACGAGACTGCACATAAGTTCATCCAAAACGGCAAGTTGTTCATCCTCAAGAACGGCATCACCTACGATGCAACCGGCGCGGTCGTACGTTAAGAACCAATCGGACTAATTGGGACCAATCAGTCGCGCTATCCTGACACAGGAATCGTGGTTCGTGCTTTCGTACACCTGACTCATTGGACCAATTAGTCTTTTTGCCAAAATACGCCTTAATGACTTATAAAAATATGACAATATGAAAAAATATATCAATGCACAATTGCACTTTGTTCGCGTAAATAACAGCGACATCGTAACCGCCAGTGTACAAATTGGTAACGCCATTACCGAAGGTACGGTCAATGCCGATGCTCCGCGCCGTCGCAGTATTTGGGAATAACATCCCTATTGCATGGCGTAACAGATAAACGTATTCACTTTTTAACAGAAGAGAATATGCTTTCTTCACTACTTTTTATGTTAATGTTGTGGGCGCAGGCTCAGGTGGTACGGTTGGAAACGCCGTCCACCCGCCTGCTCTTGTGTGCCGGGGAGGGTAGCGCACCCGAACAACTGTGGTTTGGCGACAAAACTGCCGATGCTGCCCAACTCCTCGACGCAGGCAGACAAGGAGCACCTCTCCTTCCCACATTCGGCATGGTGGATATGATTCATCTGCCTGCACTGCAAGTGCAACATGCCGATGGCGACCTCAACCTCTCACTTACCGTGACGGACGTCCGGCGCACCAGCGATGCACGCTCCGAGACGTTGGTCATCACCCAGACGGACAGCAAACAGCCGTTCACCGTGCGCATCTTCTACAAGGCATGGAAACATGTGGACATCATCGAGACGTGGACCGAGATAGAGCACCACGAAAAGAAACCCGTCATCTTGCGGCGGTACGATAGCGGCT